>NZ_KV796458.1:119005-119514 GCF_001809185.1 Corynebacterium sp. HMSC072G08 | reverse complement strand
GGGGCGCGGGGTGGTCCCCGCGGCTCCCGCCGCTTCTATGTTGGGTCAGTGTTGAGGTCGGGTGGCCTCAGCGCTGGCCCTGGGTGCGCTGTTTAGTCCTGGCGCTTGCGCAGAGTCATCAATGCCGTTCCGACGAGGATCAGCAGTGCTGCGATCCCTACCGGAATAGCGACGTTTGCGCCGGTGCGTGCCAGTGCGGACTGGCTGCTGGACTCCGCCTGCTCCGGCTGGCTGCCCTGTTGGCCGGAGCCGCCGGAGCTGCCACCCGAGTTGCCCGGAGCGGCTGGCTGCTCGCTCGGCTTCTCGGACTCGCCTGGCTTGCCCGGCTCACCCGGCTTGCCCGGCTCACCTGGCTTGCCCGGCTTGCCCGGCTCACCTGGCTTGCCCGGCTTGCCCGGCTCACCTGGCTTACCCGGCTTACCCGGCTCACCCGGCTTACCCGGCTTACCCGGCTCGCTCGGCTTCTCACTCGGGGTAGACGGCTCACTCGGCTTCTCACTCGGAGTGGA
>NZ_KV796458.1:0-118905 GCF_001809185.1 Corynebacterium sp. HMSC072G08 | reverse complement strand
GGAGTAGACGGCTCACTCGGCTTCTCACCCGGCGTGGACGGCTCGCTTGGGTCCGTCGGCTTGTCGCAGTTGCACTTGGTGCCCACACGGATCTTACGATCCTGCTTTCCCTGCGTGATGGTCTCGGAGGTTTCCGGATCGCCGACCGGTACGCCGTTCTCCAGCTTCCAGGTCTTGGTGATCTCCTTCGAGCCCTTCTTCCCCGCTTGATCCTCGACGACCTCGCCCGCTTCGAGGTTCGGGTCGTATTCAATCAGCGTGTCGTACGGAATTTCTTCCGTGTGCGTATCCGTCAACTCAGTCTTGCTTTCGGCAGGACCGACCTCGATGATTCGTGGCGACGGCGTGCTGATCTCGGACGTGGACTCGTCCTTCTTGACCTCGCCGTTGTTAACGGTCACCGTGACGGTGTGCTCGATCTCGCCCGGGGTGCCCTCCTGGATGACCTTTTGCTCGCCCGGCTGCAAATTCGGGTTGACGCGGATCTCGGTCTCAAATGGGGTCTTCTCAGTCCACTTGACCTCGGTAGAGGCAGGGTCGACCTTGGTGCCCACGCGGATGACCGCGTTGGTCGGCTCCTTGGTGCGCTCAGTAGTCACGGACGGCTCGCCGGACGGCTTGCCATCCACGATCTTCTGGGTGGAGGTGACAACCTCGGTACCCAACTCGCCCTGCTGGTCGACGACCTGCTCGCCGGCCTTCAGGTTCGGGTCGAAGACGATCTTCGTCTCGAACGGAACCGGCTTCTCAATCTTGGTGATGACCTCAGAATCCTCGGCGCCCGGGCCGTACTCGATGATCTCGTTGACCGGGTCCTTGGTCTGCTTCTCCTCAGGGGTCACAGTTGCCTGGTCGCCCTTAGCGGTGAAGTCCGCGGTGTAGGTCTTCTCGCCAGGCTCGCCCTTCTGGACGACCTTGATCTCACCCGGCTTGAGCTCCGGGTTCGGACGGGTTTCAACTTCAAACGGCACCTGGGCAGTCCAGGTGACCTTCTTGGAGACCTCGGATGGCTTGGTGCCGACCTTGATCACCTGATCCACCGGCTCCTCGGTGATTTCCTCAGTGATCTGCGGGTCGCCCGGCTTGGAGTTGATGATGTCACGCTTGATCGTCACCTTCTTCTTGCCTGGCTTGCCCTCGGTGACAGTCTCAGACGTGCCAGCCGGCATGTTCGGATCAAACTCGACCTTCACACCGAACGGGATTTCAGATTCCACGGTCTCGGTGGTCTCACCGGTGGTCTTCGTGCCAACACGGATAACCTGCTTGACCGGCTCCTTGGTGCGCTCATTGGTCACCTTAGGATCGCCGGACGGCTTGCCGTCCACAATCTTCTGCGTCGAAGTTTCGACCTCGGTTCCGAGCTGCCCTTCCTGATCGACGACCTGAGTACCCTTTTCCAGGGTATTGTCGAAGACAATTTCAGTCTCAAACGGAATTGGCTTCTCGGTCTTGGTCACTAGTTCCGATGGCTCCACGCCGGGACCATACTCAACAATGCGAGTAACAGGTTCCTTCGTGGTCTTCTCCTCGGCTACCTCAGCCTTGTCACCCTTGGCGGTGAACTTAGCGGTGTAGGTCTTCTCGCCGTTTTCACCCTCCTGGACGACCCTGGTTTCACCAGGTGCCAGGTCCGGGTTCTCGCGAACCTCGGTCGGGTACGGGATCGGAACCTTCCAGGTCACGTCCTTGGCGCTCTCCGCAGGCTTAGTGCCAACGACAACGACCTCGTTGACCGGCGCCTTAGTCCGCTCCCAGGTACCGTCCTTGTGCATCTTCTCGGAGCCCGGCTCGCCCTCGGTCTCGACCTTGTAGGTCCCTGCAGGGATGGTGTTGTCATATTTGTACTCGACCTTGAATGACACCTCACGCGTCGGAACGTCGACAACGTTGACCACAGCGTATGCGGTGTCCTCAGACCCGTCCTCGTAGGTCACGGTGACCGGAATTTTGACTTGGTCACCCGGCTTCGCATCCGCCGGTGCGGTTGCAGTGATCTCACCATTGTCGTCAATGGTGGCCGTCCAACCCGCCGGGAGTGTACCCAGCTTGTAAGGGTTTTCCTTAGCGACGCTGACATTGTCCGGCTTGTCGAGGTTCAACGGCAGCTTTGCGGTTTCACCCGGGTACACGGTCTCAACCGGGTAAGACGGCTCCGCCTCCCAATTGTTGGTCAGTTTCACGACGGTGGTGACGGGCACCTTCGGGGTCGAGCCGTCCGGAGCTGTAACAGTGACGGTGACGGTGCTCTGGTCACCCGGCTTAGCGTGTGCCGGCGGGGTGGAAGTGACTACACCGGTGTTCGGGTCGACCTTGTAATTCCAGCCGTCAACCTCCTGCTCGGTGATTGGCTCGTCATTGTCGTCAACGCCGAAGGAGAACTTCGACCCCTTCGGAGCGTCCTGGACCTGGTGATCCACAGCTTTGTTCGGGCCGGTGACCTTGACGTCGTAGGTCGGAGCAATATCGCTCTTGAGCACAACGACGGTGCCCTTGACCTGCTGCGGCTTGTCGGCGTTGTCGTAGTATGCGAGCACCGGAACGTTCAAGATGTAGCCCTCGGGTGCTGTCCGCGGGATCGCAGTGGTGATCTCGCCAGTGGTCTCGTCGATCTTGACGGTCCACGTACCGCTATCGTCAGTGTAGGTGAACTCCGTCTTGCCGTCCTCGAAGGTGTAGCGCTTCGGGGCTTCATCGGTCGTGTTGCCACTCAGGCCACGCTCGGGAAGCGTCGGCGTCAGGGTGACCTTGTGTCCGGGTCTATCAGTCACCGTGTCGTAATCGGGGATCTTGATGTCCACGATCGCCTGGAACTGGACCTCAATCTCATCCGTGGTCTGGTCCGGGTAGGTAGCCTTCACCTTCGGAGTAATGATGGTGCCCGGTGCGACGGTATCGTCTGCCTTCGCGGTGACCTTGCCGGTCTCATCGACGGTGACGGTCCAGCCTTCAGGCACAGTGGACGGGTCGACCTCGAACTTGGCTGGGTGAACTGGCTTGTGGCCCTTCATGATGGACTTGGTGCCCACCTGGGCGGTCAAATCTTGGCCAATCTTGCCCTTCGCGAGGCCGGGGCGCACCAGGTCAGTGACCTGGGTGTTGTTCGGGTCGACCACGACGAGCAACTCGAGCTCATCGGTGGAACCGTTGGAGTACTCAACAATAACCTTCGGGCGCGCGAAAGTGCCCGGCTTCGGGTTTTCTGGGGCAGTGACGGTGACGTTGTAGTCCTCGTCCATCTCGACGGTCCAGCCCTCGTAGACGTACTTCTCGTCGAGCGTGACTTTGGCCTCGAAACCGCCGTCGCCCTTCTTCTTCGCTAGGTCCTTAATCAGGTCTGGGACCTGGGTGAAAGTGACCTTCTGCGGCTCGGTAGCCAGTGGGCCGGTTGCGCTATCGACACCCGAGATGATCGAGGCATCCGTCTTGTCGTACTGCGGGTTGTGATACTCGGTGTCATCCAGAGAGAACGCTTTGGAGTCGATGACGTTCGCCTTGTTATAGCGAGTCAGCGAGTTAGAGCTGTCGAAGACTTGGGTATTGCCGAATTCATTGTTGTTTTCACCAGCAGCCTGGAGCTGATCCACGGTACGTGGCTTCGCCAGAACGGAGAAGTTCACGTTCTTGTCGGTCGCCTGGTCCGTACCACGGTACTCAGGCCAGGTGAAATAGATATCGCCGTTGTCATCAATACGCAACATCTGTGTGCCGCCCGAAGCAGCTACGTCAGAGGTGCCGATGAACTTGCCGTTGCCGTCGTAGGCCTCCACGACCATGCGGGACATCGAGTCGTCCGTACCACCGTTCTGCACAGCGGGAACGTTGATCTTACCGACCTTGGTTTCCTCACCAGGGACGATCACATGCTTCTCGAAAGTCTCCCACGACACCGTGATCGGGTTACATTCGATGTTCTCGCTCGGCCACGGGTTGATAACAGCACTGAATTGCGCGCTGCCTCCCTTGGTAACCTGAGGGCCGGAAGTTTGGTCTTTCGTGTAGTTGCCCTGCCAGGCGTAACGTACAGGGTTATCGGCAGTGGCCGAAGCGAACTGCTTGACCTTCTCATCGGTCAGCTCTGCTTCGAGGTTCACGTTTCGTTGCGGACCAGAAGCAGTAATCTTGATGTTCTCGTCGGCCTTATGGGTGACGTTCTCGCCGAGGAAGGTTTGACCGACTTCCATGGATAGCACCTCACCGCGATTCAGGGGCATGCGGCCAGAATTAGTAAAGCCCCAATCCGCGAACGTGCGATCCTTCGAGTTATCAAAGGAAATACTCAAACCCCACCGGGTCTTGTCAGGACTGTCCGCACCTGGCTCCGAGGTCTTCCAGGTGAAACCAGCCTGGCTGTGGTCAGGGGTGTCTGACTCTTCAACAACACACGAACCGGCCGGCAGGTCGGACGCCTGTTGTGCGTCCTTCTCTACCGCTCCGGACTTGTCCCGAATGCCGCCGCTCAGTGTGGCAGCGGTGGCCTCAGGGGTGAGGTCGCTGTAAGAGAAAATGCTGAGCGAACCCAGCGCGAGAGTGATGGCGGACAGTGCGGCAACGCCAGTGCGAGGGTGCCGTCGCGAAACCCTGTTCTGAGAGGAGTTCATTCCTCGATCCTTCCGTAAAACTGTGATATCCCGCTGCGTGGAAACGAACGGTCGGGGATGCCTAAGGCCAAATCCGCATCCGTAGCGTGGACTCGCTTGGGGTGCAAAATCTCCTTAGAATACCTTTAAATCATACTCCTTCCAGGGTAAATAAACAATGGGGATTGTGCGCCAAAAGCTATAAAGTCCAGCGTCGGCCGAGTTCTACGACGCAAGAAAGGGGGGCGGCCCCTGAGGTGCGGGCTTAGAAATCCTTTGAGGGGGTGTTAAGGGTTGGACCGTAGCGGAGCGCTACTCGCGCGGGGAATAGAATGGTTTCACACCACGTTGACGCTATTGCCCCAGCAGAAGGAACGCTGTCCCTACCGCACTCAGCGAAGCGTTTAGGAGGAACATACTTCGCAGCCTTTCCCCCTACGAAAGCTAATGGGTTGTGGAAGTTCTCTTAAAGTATCGGCGGATGCGTCCATTTCACTTGCATAGCTAGCCGCCGACGTCGCAACCCGTGTGAACTGTAGAAGCTCGGTGAAATGTGCGCGGCCGCACGCTGTACGTTTGGATACTCCATCGCCTTTGAATGCCCCCAAAAGTACGGGACGTTGTCAACAATCGGGCGCATACGCTGCCCCTTCGCCATTGTTATGGAATCGAAATCATCTCGCGTATACAGCTCGTCCCTCTACCTTTAAGCTGTTGGAAGACAGGCGCGCACCATCTCAGTCGACGCGCCGGAGCGCATGGAAGTCGAGAGCCATGCAGCCCGCGCGTCGGCCGAGATGGGTGCGTCTTTTTGTATGCCTTCCGCTATGACGGTCAAAAGGCATACTTGATGAATTTTTGAGCTGCCAGCTGGGAAAATCCGGGCTATTCTGGGGCACATGGAGTCGTACTACTCAGTCCCCACTGTCCGTGCGGCCGAAAAGGCATTGCTCGCCGCCACCGCGCCCGAGCAACTCATGCGCCTGGCCGCGCATGCTGTCGCCCGCGCAGCCGTCCAGATGGTGAGCCCCGGCGCGCCCATCCTCATCGTCGCCGGCCCCGGCGGCAACGGCGGGGACGGCCTGTACGCGGGCGCGTTCCTGCTGGGCGCTGGGTATTCCGTCGACGCGGTGCTCGCAGCCAATGCCGCGCACGCCCCGGCGCTCGAGGCCTTCAAGCTGGCAGGCGGCTCCGTGCGGGAGGAGCCGGACTATGAGTCGGTCGCCTCGTACGCACTCATCATCGACGCCGTCGCAGGATTGGGCGCCGGCCGCACCATCAGCGCCGCGCACGATGACCTCTTCCGCCAGGCCAAGCACATCCTGTCTGTCGACGTTCCCAGCGGCATCAACGCCGAGACCGGTGTCGCGGCAAGCCCGTGCGTGCATGCCGATGCCACCATTACCTTCGGTGGTCTTCGCCCCGCTCATGCGCTCGCGCCCGAGTGCGGCGAGATCGTCATTGCCGATCTCACGCCGCGCGGCGCCCCGTATAGCTTCAGCGAGGAGCTCCTCCACCGCAGTTGGGAACTCACCACGCGCATCGCATCAGGCATACTCGCCGCCGAGCAGTCCCTGCCACCGCGTTTCACGTGGAACGAGGCCCTAGAAAACGCCCCCACCGATACCGCGGCGGGCCACATTGATACAGAAGAAGGCACGCTGCGCTTGCGGCCTGCCGCGTCCTTCCACGACATCCACGACCCGACTCCGGGGCCAGCGGATGACAAGTACTCCGGCGGGGTCGTCGCCCTGTGCGCCGGCTCCAAGTCCTATGCGGGTGCGGGAATCCTCTGCGCAAGCGGTGCACTGCGGGCCACGCCATCCATGGTGCGCATCATCGGCCGCCGCGACGTCGTCCACGCCCACCCCGAGGTTGTCTACCACGAGGATGTCGCCTCCGCGGGCCGCGCTCAAGCTTGGGTTGTGGGCCCTGGCCGTGGCCTAAAATGCGCGGCGGAGATCCTCCAGGTGCTCATGAAGGGCCAGCCCACGGTCCTCGACGCGGACGCGCTCACCGTCCTGGCCGACAATAAGGCCGTGCGGAAGGCCGTGCGCAATCACCCGCTCGTCGTGCTTACGCCGCATGCCGGTGAGTTCGAACGCATCTACTCCGCCGTCTTCGGCTCCTACGAGCCCTCGCGCGGCCGCGCAGTCCTGGCGCAGCAACTTGCCGAGGAACTCAGTTGCTTTGTGTTGCTCAAGGGACGCAAGACCATCCTCGCGGGCTACCCGCGCATGCTGCTCGCCGTCGACGCAGGTAATTCCTACGCGGCGACCCCGGGCAGCGGCGACGTGCTCGCGGGCATCATCGGCGCCTGGCTCGCGCACGCCAATCTCGAACACACGCGTCCCGAGGACCGCGCACTCGCAGTGATCGATGCCCTCGGCGAGGCAGTCGCCATCCATGCTCACGCCGCAGCCATTGCGGCGGCGACACCGGAAGGATTGGCGCCGACGACGGCATCGGAAATCGCGCGGTCCATCCCCACCGCCATCGCACGTCTTACCGCCACGCGGCGGTGAGTGCGGCCCACGCCGCGGCGACGCCCACGATTTCCGCACCGATGTAGCCGGGCCAGGGCCCTAGCAGATTGATGACGGACGGACTACCCGGCGCGTGATTGAGGAATCCATAGTTGCCACGGGTCAGCGCGTTCGTGGTCATAGCCGTGGCCATCCACGCAGGCGTGACGGCAACAGCGAAGCGGTAATCGCGCCACGTGGGGCGATAGCCCAGTCCGAAACTCAGCGCGAGTGGCGTGGCAAGCGCCGTGATATGGAAGAACCAATACGTCGCAAAGCGCAGGGCCCGCGGTTCGTAGTAGTAGATGACGTCGGGTGTGAGGATAGCCTGCGGGTTGAGCAGGAGGCCCCAGTAGTACGTGAGCGCGAGCGCTTTATCGTTTCCTGTAATAAGTCCTAGTGCGAGCACCGGACGCAGGACGTCGCACAAATGGAGCGGCAAGGACTCGCGAATATCGAATTGCTTGGGGTCAAGGGACGCCACCGTCCACGCCGTGCCGAGGGCCAGGTGCGTCCAGCCCCACGCCTGCCTGGCTCTCTCCTCATGGCGTGTCCCTCGAAGTCGGCGCGCACCGCTGATGAACCCAGTACACGTGGCGGCCGTCGTGCCCAGCATGGCCCAGTGCGCGCGGCCGAACTGTGGCATGCGCTCATACGTGGTCGCGGTGGGGCGATCGATAAGCCCCTCGACGAGGCGAGTTGTGAGACGGCGAAAGCGGGGTCGAGACATAACGGGATATGAGGGTACCGAACGAGCGAGAAATTTCTAGCCAACGAAGCCTTAGCTTGTGGGATTTCACGGCATGTTTCTCGGCCACAAATGCTTTGGCCGCGGTCACGAAAGTACGTGTGCCACCTCCACGGCGGGACCACGTAGTCTGCTGTTCCCTGAGCGATGGCCGATAAAGGCCGTTCATGATCTTCACTGCCTCGCCGCGTTGCGCCATGGCTGACAGTTGGCGACTCGTCCCCTTCAACGGTTCACGCATTGGTTCCCCATTTCCCCCGAGATGTGCTTTCACCGTAACTGCACCCGCGTAGGCCGGCAACCGGAAGGATTTTCTAGCCGATTAAGCCGTCATTGTGGCCCCAAATCTTGTGCTTCGTCGGCTAAAAATGCAGGACCTACGCTGCCCGAGAAAGCAGTCCTACGTGGCCGTCGCGAACCTCCCAGTGTGCGTCGGCCGCGGCCGCGACGGAAAGGTCGTGGGTGACGACCACGGTCGCGGTGTCCCACTCGGCGGTGGCGCGGCGGAGCAACTCCACGATGTCCTCCGTGAGTTTCGAATCCAGCGCGGAGGTCGGCTCATCGCAGAGCAGGACGGCCGGATCCGCCATGAGCGCACGCGCGATGTTGACGCGCTGACGCTGGCCGCCGGAGAGACGCTCCATGCGGCGGTGGCCCAGGTCAGCGAGGCCGACGAAGGAGAGGAGCTCGTCCGCGCGGTCCTTGCGGGGGCGCACGCCGCGGAGATGGTCGACGATGAGGAGCTGCTCGCGCGCGGTGAGCGAGCCCAGGAGATTGGGCTGTTGGAAGACCATGCCAATGTTCTCGCGGCGGACGCGAGCGCGGGTCTCGTCGTCGAGACCAGCGAGTTCGTGCCCGGCGACCTGGATAGAGCCGGAGGTCGGGGCGATAAGCCCGGCGGCGACGTTGAGCAGCGTGGACTTGCCGGAGCCCGACTCGCCGGTAATCGCGGCGAGCTGACCGGGGTTTACGGTGAGCGAGGCGGAATCGAGGGCGGTAAGGGTGTGGTCGCCGTCGGGGAAGATGACGGAGACATCGTTAAGCGAAAGCATGTTAGGCCTTTCCTCCTAGTGCGATGAGTGGATCGGTGTGGGCGACACGGCGGGTCGCGATGAAGGCGCCGGCGATGCCGAGCAGCCAGACGCCGGCGGGAGGGACAGCGAGGGTGCGCCAGCCCAGGTCGAAAGGCAACGCGCCGGCGGCCAGGGTGCCGAGGCCGATGCCGAGCAGGCCGCCCACGAGGACGCCGCCAGCAAGCAACATCGCGGCTTGGCCGAGGGAGTCGCGGAGTACGTAACGGGAGCTGGCGCCGAGGGCGCGGAGGACGGCGAGGTCGCGCGTGCGCTGGATGGTCCACACGCTCAAAAAGGCGATGGTGACCAGGGCGGAGATGGCGTAGAGGAAGCCTTGCATGGTGAGCAGCGAGCCGTTCTCCGAGGAGTAGGACGGCAGGCCGGAGTAAGCGTCGCGGATGGACACGCCCTCGGCGCCGTCGGTGGACAGCCCGACGGTGCCGTCAGCATCCGTGTGGGCGGCAGCCTGCCACAATTCGGTGGGCGCCCAAACCACGGGCTGGTGGGAGTAGTCGAGCTCGTCCACGACGCCGGCAACAGTGGTGGCCACGCCGCCGAGCGTCACGGTATCGCCCGCAGCAAAGCCGAGGGATTCAGGGACCAGGAGGCCGTCGGAGGGGATCGAACCGACAGGCGAGGAGAAGTCCGCAGGCAGACCAAAGACGGCGACACCGGTGGAGTCGAGCTTGGTCTGCGCCACGCCGAGGGCGGGCAGTGGGCCGGAGTACGTGGACTCCATGAAGGAGGGTTCCTCGGTGGAGAACACGAGGTGAGCCGGGTCGAGGGAGTCGAGGGCGGAGGTATTTTCTTTGGACAGGCCGCCGGTTAAGCCGGTGAGCATGATGAGCAGCAGCGTAATGAGGGCCACGGTGCCACCCATGAGCGTCACGCGGCCACGGGCGGCGCGTAATTCACGAAGTGCAAGGAACATACTTTTATCCTCCTGCGCAGCGGCAACGGATACATCGGGAGCGGCGTTGATTTCGGAATCAACCGGTCGGTTGATTCCGCGTCCGCCGCGGGCACGCTAGCGTTGAGGGACGTGAGATCTATCAACTTGAGCACAGTGCTGGGCAGCTTGCGCGTGGGGCTGCACACCATGTTCGCGCTGCTGCTCGCCTTCGGCGTCGTGCGCGCTGCCGGGGACGGTGACCTGGATGCGCGGGTCTGCGGCCTCGCCATCGCGCTGGGGATCGTCTACGTATGGGGCACCGTCAAGCGCCCACCCACCCGGCGCGCCGCATACTGGTGGCTCGCGCTCATCACGATCCTGTGGATTGGGCTCATGGTCCACGCCCGGGACTTCATGTGGCTCGAGTTTCCGCTGCTCTTCTTGTTCCTCCACGAACTGCCACGCGCGCCGGGGATCGTCTCCACAGTCTGTCTCTGGGCCGGCGCGGCGCTCATCCCGGCGTGGCGCTACCCAGACCAGTGGACCATCGCGGCGGCGGTGGGTCCGGCCATCGGCACCGTCTTCGCCATCGCGTTTTACTACGCGTACGTGGCGCTGCGCGACGAGGCGCTGCGCTACCGCGCGCTCGCGGAGGAGCTGCGAGCGACCCAGGAGGAGCTCGCACGCAGCGAAAACCTCGCCGGACGGCTCGCAGAACGCGCCCGGCTTTCGCGTGAAATCCACGACACGGTGGCCCAAGGTCTGGGCTCCATCGTGCTCATGGCCCGCGCCGGGAAGAACGCGGCGGATCCTTCGGGGCACCTCAAAACCATCGCGACGGTCGCCCAGGACTCGCTCCAGGAGACGCGGAAGCTGGTGCAGGACTTGGCTGCGCCGCCGCAACTCACCACGGCACTCGAGGCCCTCGTCGAGGCACAGAACGAGCGGGCGCGCACGCTCGAGGAAGACACCCACTTCGAGCTCGTCGAAACCGGTGACACCACCAGAGAGCTGCCGGACAAGGTGAGTGCCTGCCTCGAGCGCGCCGCCCGGGAGGGGCTGAGCAACGTCGCCAAGCACGCCCACGCCCGGCGCGCGGTGGTCACCCTCGGAATCTTCGAAGATGCGGCGACGCTCGACGTCGTCGATGACGGTCGTGGCTTCGCCACGACGAACAACAAGGGATTTGGGTTACCAGGACTGCGCGCCCGCGTCGCCGAACTAGGCGGCCGCCTAGAAATGAGCCCCGGCCCAGGAACCGGGACCGCCCTCACCGTACGACTACCGCTCAAGGAGAACCAATGACCATCCGCGTCATGCTCATCGATGACCACCCGGTGGTCCGCGCGGGCCTGCGCGCCATCGTGGATTCCTTCGAGGACCTCGAGGTCGTCGCGGAGGGCACGGACGGCACCGCGGACGTCGACGCCAATGCCGTCGACGTCGTCGTCTGCGATATCCAAATGCCCAACGCGGACGGCATCGAGCTCACCAAGAAGGTCGCGGGAGACGTCCCCGTCCTCATCCTCACCACGTATGACACGGAGGGCGACGTCATCGCCGCCGTGGAGGCCGGGGCCCTAGGCTACCTGCTCAAGGACGCACCGGAGGACAAGCTGCACGACGCCATCGTGGCGACAGCCAAGGGCCAACGCACGCTCGCGCCGGAGGTGGCGGGGCTGCTGGCGGCGCGCATCGGAAAGCCGCGCGAGGCCCTGAGCCGAAGGGAGCGGGAGATTCTGGAAGGCCTGACCACGGGCGCGAGCAACCGCGAGCTCGCGCAGCAATTCTTCGTCTCCGAGGCGACGATTAAGACGCACCTCATCCACATTTATGACAAGTTGGGGGTGGATAATCGCACGGCCGCCGTAACGGTGGCGAGGCAGCGCCGCCTGCTTTAGGCTCGCATTATGGATCAGGACCTGTACCCCGCGCAGTGCGTGCTCATCTCGCTCGATTCGCAGTACCTTGAAGTCTCCCGCCTCGTGGGCGTGGACCCAGACGTGACGGTGGGCGAGCTCGCGCTCATCGCGCATGCCGCGCTGGGCCTAGAGCCTTCCCCTCCGGGGCATGTCCACGTGGGCGAACGTCTCATTGAGATCCTCGACGTCCTCGATGAGCCCGCGTTCCACACGCTCATGAACCGCAGCACTGGCGTGGACTACCACCCCTCCGTCGGCGATTGGGATATCCACCTCATGTTCCTCTCGGAGACCCGCCTGCAGCAAGCCACGCCCGCGCTCATCGACGCCACGGGCCCGGATCTTGTCACCGCCGTGGGCGACGGCAACCGCATGCGCTCCATGCTCGAGGACGTCCGCCAGCTTCTCGCGGGCATTCCTATCCCGCAGACGCAGTGGGAAGCCATCCAGTCCATCTTCCCCAATTACTCGCTCGACCAGCTGCGCCAGCGGCTCACGGAGTGCTTCCACCCCACCATCGCGGATCGTCTCCGGGAGCTCAGCTCGGTTGAAGACGTCATGCCCGAGGGCTTCGACTTTGACACTCCCTTTACCCCGCGCATGCCCGCGCGGCTCGAGGATCCCATCGGCCTGCGCGAGTTTCTCCTCGACTCCTTCCCCGAGCTCCAGCTCGACTTTCCTCTGCCCCAGCTTTCCGATGCCGCCGCGCGCACCCTCGGTACCCGCCTTACCGGCATCCTGCGCACGCTCACCTCGGAGCTGCGCCTCACCTCCACCGGCGCGTTCCGTCCCGCGCTGGTCAAGCGGTTGATCGAAGAGCTCGACGTTGCGGCCTTCTGGCCCGGCGCGGCTACCGCCTCCCGCGAATCCTCCGTGCCGCCCATTGGAATTCTCCACGACTTCCTCGTGTTCATGGACTACATCGAGGAGACCTCCTCACGCATGAACCTCGCGGAGAAGACCAACCGGCTGTTGAGCGACCCGGGTCTGGTGGGCGAGGACTACTTCACCATGCTCCCCTTCTGCGATGACGACAGTGACTTAGTGAGCACCGCTCTCCTGTTCTGCCTGCTCATCCGCGGCGAGCCGCTGCCGCTGAGCGGCGTGCCCACCAAGGTCGGCCCCGAGGGCCCCGATAACGTGCACCGCACCATTCGTCTCTATCAGATGCTCGGCATCCTCGCCCCGGACGATCCGCTCCGGCTCACCGAGGCCGGCCGCGGCATGGTGGGCTGGCAGCTGCACAACCTGCGCGGCATCATCGAATACAAGGGCCTGCTCAACGAGGAAGCCGGCATCACGCACCTGCTCGACACGCGCCCTACCCCTCTCACCGAGCCCACTCATCACGACCTCGACATGGATACGCTGCACGATTTCTTCACTCTCGACGAAGAGAACTACGGCTTGCCCGACGACTTCGACGACGATCAAACTCGCCCCTTTTAGCTCCCCGAAAGGTCTCCCCCGGCCTCTCCTTCTCCATCTTTTCCCCCTCGGCACCGCTCCAGCTCGCTCAACCCCGCGTCCTCATCATCCTGGTCCTCACCGTCGTCGCCGTAGCCGGCCGTGTGGCCTCCTACTTCCTCAGCGCGGACTCCCCAGAAAACACTTCAGGGCCCGCGCCTGAAGCCACCGCAGAAACCGCCGAAGCGGCGCCCAAACCCCACCCAGAATTCGGAATTGTGTACGGGATTCCAGAGTTTTGGTGGGGTTTGGGCGCGACGTTGAGGGGCTAGGCTTCAACGAGCTCGCGGACGTCTCGCCTGTACGAATCGAGGGCACGCCGTGGCAGGCCTTCGAGCCCGCATTGCGCAGCCTCGAGGTCATCACGTAACTATCCGATTATTCCGGTCACCAGCCCACAGACCACGATGACGAGCAGCGCCGCAGCGAGGAAGCCCAGGCGCCACAGCAGCTTGGTTTGGCGCTCGTGGTCAAGGCGCAGCATCGCCCACGCGCCCATTGCCGCGCCCGCGGTATTGAAGAGCACGTCGTCCACATCGCTGTAGCCCAGCGCGAAGATATACTGCGTCACCTCGATGCCCACCGAGAGCCCCGCCGCGATAACCACGGCGCGCAGCCACAGGCTCAGGCGGCTCGCGCGACCGCGCACCGCCGTCGCCGCGAGCGCCACGAGCACGAGCCCCACCGGAATAAACAGCGCGATATTGCCAAAGGTATTGGTGTACTTGCCGTACCAAATGGTGGTCCCAGCGACCCACTCGTGGAAGAGGTCGAGATTCACCGACCGCACCCGGTGCGCCGAGGCGTTGATAATGCCGGGGATCTCGATGAAGGGCTTGCCCACCGTCGCCACTGCGGTCACAGCGAGCACGAGCAGGCTTACCGGGCGCGCGTCGCGGCGCACCGTGAGGTGGTCGCTCACGGAACGGTGTCGCGCGGGGGCCGGGCTCTTCGTCGCTGTCACTGTCATAAAGGACAACCTAAGCCTCCCGCCTGTCAGCTCTCCGGGGTACGAGCTGAATGTCACCTGCCCATCCCTGCCAATTCCCCACGAGCCGCACGCCACAGACGCGTAGGCTTGTGCCCATGAGCACACTCAAAGTCACCCGCACCGATTCCGGAGTTTCCCACGAGTTCCTTGACGGGCCCCTGCTCGGCGAGGGCGACATACTCGTGGATGTCGCCTATTCCTCCCTCAACTACAAGGACGCCATGGCTCTCGACGGCAATAAGGGCGTGATGCGCGTCGACCCACTTGTGCCGGGCATCGACGTCATCGGCACCGTGGCCGAGTCCTCTGACGCGCGACTGCCGGAAGGTACCCTCGTCGCCGCCTTCGGCGATGGCCTGGGCGAGTTCCGCCACGGCGGCTACACCACCCAGCAGAAGGTCAAGGCCGCGGCCACCGTCCCGGTCCCCTCGCGCTTCTCGGCTTCCGATGCCGCCGCTATCGGCACCGCCGGTTACACCGCCGCCCTCTGCGTCAACGCCCTGCTCCGTCACGGGCTCACCGAGGGCCACGTCCTCGTCACCGGTGCGACCGGCGGCGTGGGCTCCATCGCGGTGCAGCTGCTCAAGTCGCTCGGCTTCGAGGTCACCGCACTCACCGGCCGCGTCGACGCAGAATCCGAGTACCTGCACACGCTGGGCGCTGACCACATCCTCGACCGCGCAGAAATTTCCGTGCCCGGCCGCCCGCTGCAGAAAGCCCGCTTTGACGGTGCCGTCGATACCGCCGGTTCCGCCGTGCTCGCCAACGTTCTGGCCCAGATCACCTGGGGCGGCGTCGTCGCCGCGACCGGTATGGCCGCAGGCCCCGACCTGCCCGCCTCCGTCCTGCCTTTCATTCTCCGCGACGTGACACTCGCCGGCGTGAACTCCGTCGACGCGCCGCTGCCCCGCCGCGAGGAGGCCTGGAAGCTGCTCGACGAACACCTAGACCTCGAGCTGCTGCGCTCCATCACTACCACCGTCGCGCTCGCCGATGTCGCGGAAACCGCCAAGGAGATCCTCGCGGGCAACCACCACGGCCGCACGGTGGTTACCATCGCCGAGCAACCGCGACCTGGGGATTGTTAGATTAGACCCCCTCTATTCTGACAAAGATCCGCCGAATCGGCGGATCCGTGGTGGAATAGCACAGCACCAGAAGACAACGACTAGGCGCCGTGAAGACAGGTTCTAGGTTGCAGTTCTAGGTTGCGGGTACGTACTTGGTCGACCGACCGCCGCCCACCAGACGCAGTTCTCCGTCCTCCACCATGTCGTCAATGCATTTCTTGGCCGTTCCGCGGGACACGCCCGACAACGCCATCAGATCTTTCGTGGCAATGGCCCCGAAACGCGAGGTCCATTGCCGAACCAGCTTCGCAAGCGCGGAACTTTCCGTGCTGAGATACGGAACTAACTCATACACCGAGTCTGTCGAGCGGGAATGCAACATATCTCGAGCAGTATCACCCAGCAACCATGCGTCCTCGTGTTTAGTAATCATCGGCACGCCGTCGATGGTCGTCTGTAATGCCGCAGTAAGCGCAACGCGCGCAGACTCCAGTCCGGTTTGAAGCCCCTCGGCAACGTCCTCTTCGGTAATAAAAGACCGATGGAACAGGAGATAGAGAATCACCGCGATGCGAAAGTCATTCTGACGCGGAGCGGGGACAATGGCTGACACCAACTGCAAGACCGGAAGGACCGGAGCGCCGCCCACCAGCGTAGTTTCAACACAAGGACCGGCTACCTCTTCGATCAGCGGCGGACGGTGCCCCAAGGTAATCATTGCCTGATACATGCGATCGACTCCCACGCCCTGCTTATCCACCAGCCCCACGGCACGAAATATGTCGGCGAGAGCAGGGTAACGTGCGAAACGATTACTGAGGATATTCTTCGCGTTAATATCCGGCGGGAACCCACCTGGACTGCGCACAACGAGTGTCGAGTCCAAATCAATCCATCGCACATCGGTAGGCTCACGCCGGTTCCAATCGCGATGGATAATGCCATTGAGAAGCGCCTCGCGTACCGCACTGACTGGTATTTCCGGCACTGGGGTATGCAAGAACCCCTCGATCACCGTGTTATCGCGATTGACTGCGGAGAGCACCGTTTCCACTTCATCCAACTGTTCAAGCAGCGATTCCTCCGCGCGCGTGGAGACGCGACGCTGGACGGCGCCCCCGTGCACGTCGAGAATAGTGACTTCGAAAGCCACCCTATTCATCGCCGTAAAGAGCATGGCGCCCGCCCCCGACAAGGCATCTTTGGGCCCCAGAGCGCCGAGACGCCGGAGGAAATCCTCCTTGCTGAGATCCGTGACCTCGTCCTCCCGCTTCGACAGCGCACGGCGCGCCAAGTCTACGGCGCGTTCCCGCACATCAGCCAGCGTCTTCGCGGAGTCTTGCGCGAGTACGTCTAGATTTTGACGCTGGCGTTGATGCTCCCACCACTCGGAACGATCAACCGGCTTGCAAGAACTCCCCACCCGCCAGCGCAGGCGGTTGGCGGTGTCATGCACAGGCTCCGGCGACGGCGCGACATATAGAGCAAGCACGCGCTGCCCCTCAACAGTGCGAACTGCAATATCAGGAGCAACATCAATCTTGTTATAGATCTGCTCGCGCAACCAATCGACATCAAGCTCTGTCCCAATGACGTCGCCGGTCTTATCCGCGATCCCCACGATGAGAGCGCCGCCTCCGGGACTATTCGCCATGCATGCCACCTCATCCGCCAGCTTGACAGCGGCGTCTGGATTTTCAGGATAGCCAGGCTCAATCTCTTTGCCGTTCCGGCGACCCGCCTCTTCCTTGAGATCTACCGACTGCGTCTCTTTGGTGATGGTCACCCTGCCACCCCGTGCAGACGACAGAATGCGATCAACCTCAGATTCAAGCTCGGCCTTACGGCCCTCAAGTTCTACCTTCATCGAAGCCCACCTGCGGATTGTTAGAATAGGACCTCCTTATTCTAACAAGGATCCGTGAATTCACCGGTTCTTTGTCAGATTAGACCCCCTATATTCTGACAAAGATCCGCCGGATCGGCGGATCCGCGGTGGAATAGCCGCGCGGATGCAGGTGCACGGCGAGGCGTGCGTGCTAGCTTTGTGTCATGAGTCACAAGCAAGAATCTGCCATCATCGTCGGCGCGGGGCTGGCGGGTCTCGTCGCGGCCTATGAGGCCATCAAGGGCGGCAAGCACGTCATCATCCTGGAACAGGAAAACCGCGCCAACCTGGGCGGTCAGGCGTTCTGGTCGCTGGGCGGACTCTTCTATGTGGACTCCCCGGAGCAGAAGCTCATGCGTGTCCACGACTCGGAAGAGCTCGCCTGGCGCGACTGGCAGAATTCCGCGGACTACGACGACGCGGAGCACGATACGTGGCCACGCGCGTGGGGCCGCGAGTACGTGCGCTTCGCCGCGAATGAGAAGCGCGATTACTTGAAGGCACTGGGACTTAACATGCTGCCCACCATCGGCTGGGCGGAGCGCGGCTCCGGCGATGCGTCGGGACACGGCAACTCGGCCCGGCGTTTTCACCTCACGTGGGGCACAGGCCCAGAGGTCGTGCGAGTCTTCCGCGAGCCGCTCCTCGAGGCCGAAAAGCAGGGCCGCGTACGTTTCTGCTTCCGCCACCGCGTGGACGAGCTCATCGTGGAGAACGGTCGTGTCACCGGCGTGCGTGGCAGCGTGCTCGCGCCCTCGGACGCGGATCGTGGCGTCGCCTCCTCGCGCGAGGTGGTCGACACCTTTGAAGTCCGCGGGATCGCCACCGTGGTGGCGACTGGGGGCATCGGCGGCAACTTGGCCAAGGTCCGCGAAATGTGGCCGGAGGATCGCTGGGGACCGTGTCCGGAAGACATGGTCACCGGCGTGCCGGCGCACGTGGATGGCCGGGGCATCGACATCGCGGCTGCGGCCGGTGCCCACCTGGTCAACACGGACCGCATGTGGCACTACCCGGAAGGCATGACCAACTGGGATCCCATCTGGCCCGGCCACGGCATCCGCATTATCCCGGGACCGTCCAGCCTGTGGCTCGACGCGGAGGGCAAGCGCCTGCCCACCAACCTATTCCCTGGCTCCGACAACCTGGCCGCGCTCGCGCATATCGGCCGCACCGGCCACGGCTATTCCTGGTTCGTGCTCAACCAGGCCATCGCGGATAAAGAGTTCATCTTCTCCGGCTCAGAGCAAAACCCGGATCTCACGGACAAGGAATTCAGGAAGCTCGCCGGCAAGCTGGGTCCCGGCACGCACGTGGCGATTCAGGCGTTCATGGATCATGGCATCGACTGGGTCGTCGCTGACAGCTTGGACAAGCTCGTCGACGGCATGAACAAGGTCGCTGGCAACGAGCGCATTGAACTCGACTCCCTGCGCACCCTCATCGAAGACCGCGACTCGCAGCTGGACAACCCGTTTAGCAAAGACGCGCAGGTCAACTACATCCGCATCGCGCGCGCATTCTTGGGCGATAAGATTGTGCGCACCGCCCCACCGCACCGGCTGCTCGACGAATCCAAGGGCCCACTTATCGCCGTGCGCCTCAAGGTGCTCACCCGCAAGACGCTGGGCGGCATCGAAACCGACCTTTCCGGCCGCTGCCTCCACGCTGACGGCACCGTGCTCGAGGGGCTCTACGCCTGCGGTGAGGCCGCCGGCTTCGGCGGTGGTGGCATGCACGGCAAGAACGCGCTGGAAGGCACGTTCCTGGGCGGCTGCATCCACTCCGGCAAGCGCGTGGGCGAGGCGTTGGCGGCGTTGTAGACCGAGCACCATTATCGCCGCGCATGTGGGAAGTTCCCAAGGTTTCTTTTCATAAGGCGGTTGGCAGGGGCTCATCCCCTGCCCACTTGATGCCCATTGCCTTACACGCTGCCTTCCGGTGTGCTCGCCGTTGCCTTGCCTGCCGATGCCCCCCTCCACCCAGCCAGTCCCCCGCTCCGGCCGGGCCATGATGCTGGGCGGCATCGACTCCTGAGCTAGTCGCCCGAAATAGCGCTCGCTTCCTCCGGCGAGGAACGCTTTACCGCAATGGTGAGCAGCACGATGCCACACAGGAGGAAGGCGAGGGCGCGGATGAGGCCGTTGATGGCCGCCATGTCGTAGAAGACGAGCTTGACCACCGAGCCAATGGCGAGCGCAGCGCCGAGGCCTGTGAGTCCCAGGTGCTTGGCGAGCAGGAACCACGCGGCAAGAACCATCCAACCGATGGACACCACGGCATGGCCGAGACGGAAGGCCGCCTCGGTTCCGCCGGTGACGACGCCCAGCTGCAGCGCGATGCCCACGACAGCGAGCATGCTCAGGTACAGGGCGAGGAGCAACGCAACCACCTTTACTCCCCCGTCCTCGACCCGCGGAAGGCGCTGTGGCAGCACGGTGAGCACCACGAGCGTCACAGCGAGCAACGCCGCCTGAATGAACAACTCCGTGGAGATGGGACGCGACCAGAAACCGAGGACGCGCTCGGCGAGCTCCCACGTGAGCCAGAGAGCGCAGAATGCCCAGATAGCAATGGTGAGGTTGTCCCGGATGTAGTTGACAACGAGGACCGCAGCCAGGCAGAACGCCGCGAAGCCCACCAGTCCTAGACTGCGGGATACGGACGGTGCGAGCCCCATGTCGGAGATCTCCGTCGTGGCCACGAGAACGATGGGCAGGGCGCGCAGCATCCACGCGCACAGGTCTGCAGCAGGAGTCATCTTCGTCTCCGTCGCCGCAGAGCCGAAGGGGGCCCGCAGGGCGAGGACGAGGAGTCCAGCCGTAACGACCGCGACCAGCCAGACCGTCCACATGGAGTTTGCCACGATGGCTGCGCCGACGACCAGGATGGCGGGATAGACTCCCCAATGTATTTTAAAATCTGGATATGGCGACGAAATTCGGAATTTGAGACCTAGAACGGCTAGAATAACTGCAGTCACTATAGCCTCTACTGTTACAACATCTAGGGATATCCAAACATCGGGGCGGCCAACACTCAGGTACACCAATATAGAACTGAGTGCACCAATGGCGCTGATGCCGTAGTTTTTATGCGCAATGCCCATACCGACGATGATCAGCGGTATGAGGAATACTAGGGTAGACCCAGCATAATATATATTAAATGCAGAGAATGTGACCGCACCGACCGCGGCGCCGCCCGCGAGCCACGTTCCGGTCGCAGCACGCTGGTTCACGCGCACCGCGTACGCGCCGACGGCGAGATAAATCACCGCCATGATCGGTGGGGCGATCCACGCCGGAATCCATTCGAGTTCCAAAGCCATGAGCCACGTCGTGGCGAGGGCAGTATAGAGTCCCGTCGCGAGCAACGCCGTCACGGAGGCGGCCGGGGCCTTGGCACGGAAGTGGTGCGCGGCTGCGAGCAGAGCCGCCGACACAATGTAGGCGAGGATCACGCGGCCAGCCGGGCCGAGCAAACCAGCCTGGATGGCCACGGCAACGAGGAAGGCGACGCCCGCGAGTGTGATGACGCCGCCGCCGATCGCCACGGCTTTGATGAGCGTCGACTCGCGATCGCGTGGTGTGCGCGCCTGCGGCGAGCCCATGCTGGACCGAAAAGTCGGGATACCAGCAGGTTTTTTCCGGACTCGGGGAATAGGCTTGAGAGGTTCTGAGGGCGGCGAAGGAGTCACGGATGCAGACTCCAGGTAACCCGCAAGCTGTGAGCGGGCATCGCTCAAAGCACGTTCAGCAATATCAAGGCGGCGGACAACGTCGCGCAGCGTCGCGTCATCGGGCGGCCCAGAAGTATATGTCGGTCGCATAATTTATAGGTACCGCACCTTCAACATGCGCGCTATTGAAAGTATGTTTTGTTACCTATTCGACGCGAGCCTATTTAGTCACGTGATGAAATTTCCCCGAACTGCCGCCCGCCCACCCCTCACCCCAGGGGAGGGCGGCTCAGATTTACTTCACAACCAGGTTGACCATGCGGCCCGGGACGTAAATCTGCTTGACGATGTTCTTACCCTCGGTCAGGCTGGCGATCTTGGAGTCGGCGAGGGCGGTGGCAACAACATCGTCCTGGGCGGCATCGGCAGCCACGGTAATGCGTGCCTTGACCTTGCCGTTGATCTGGACGGGGACTTCGACCTCATCGTCAACGAGGTACTTCTCATCGAAGGTGGGGAAGTCCACGTACGTGATGGTGCCCTCGTGTCCGAAGCGCTTCCACAGCTCCTCCGCGATGTGCGGGGCGATGGGGGAGACCAACTGCGCGATCGGTTCAACGGCGGCACGCGGGGCGGACGCCTTGTACGTCTTCGTCAGGTAGTTGACGTACTCGATGAGCTTGGCCACGACGGTGTTGAGACGCAGGTTCTCGTAGTCGTCACGCACGCCCGCGATGGTGCGGTGCAGCTGCTTGAGGTCATCCTTCGTGAGCTCGGTGTCACTAGTGGCGAGCTCGCCGGTTTCTTCGTTCACAGCCAGGCGCCACAGGCGCTGGAGGAAGCGCTGGGAGCCGACGACGTCCTTCGTAGCCCAGGGACGGGACGCGTCGAGCGGGCCCATGGACATCTCGTAAACACGCAGGGTATCCGCACCGAAGTCGCGGCAGATGTCATCCGGAGCCACGGCGTTCTTCAGGGACTTGCCCATCTTGCCGTACTCCTGGTTGACCTCTTCGCCGTTGTAGAAGAACTTGCCATCCTTCTCCTCGACCTCGGCGGCCGGGACGTAGACGCCGCGAGCATCGGTGTAGGCATAAGCCTGGATGTAGCCCTGGTTGTAGAGGCGACGGTACGGCTCCTTGGAGGTGACGTAGCCCAAGTCGTAGAGGACCTTGTGCCAGAAGCGCGCGTAGAGCAGGTGGAGAACCGCGTGCTCAACGCCGCCGACATACAGGTCCACGCCGCCCGGATCGTTCGCGCCGTGTTCCGCCGGACGAGGTCCCGTCCAGTAGCGCTCGTTCTCGATGTCGCAGAACGCGTCATCGTTGGTGGGATCGATGTAGCGAAGCTGGTACCAGGAGGAACCGGCCCACTGCGGCATGACGTTGGTGTCTCGATAGTATTTCTTGGGCCCTTGGCCCAAGTCCAGCTCGACCTCGACCCACTCGCGGGCCTTGGCCAGCGGCGGCTGCGGCTCGGAGTCGCGGTCGTCCGGATCGAAGGAGACCGGCTTGTAGTCCTCGACCTCCGGCAGCTCGACGGGGAGCATGGAGTAGGGCAGCGGGTAGGGCTCGCCGGCCTCGTCGTAGACGATGGGGAAGGGCTCGCCCCAGTAACGCTGACGGGCGAACAGCCAGTCACGCAGCTTGTACTGGATCTTCTCTTGGCCGACCTTGTTGTCGACCAGCCACTGGATCATGGTGGCGATGGCCTCGGCCTTTTCCATGCCGTTGATGTCCAGGCCGTCGTTGTTGGCAGAGTTCACGCGCGGACCGTCGCCCACGTAGGCCTCCTCGTCAAGGTTGCCGCCGGCGACGACCTCAACGATGGGCAGGCCGAACTCAGTCGCGAAATCATAGTCGCGCTGGTCGTGGCCCGGGACCGCCATGATGGCACCGGTGCCGTAACCAGTCAGGACGTAGTCACCAATGAAGATCGGGATCTGCTGGCCGTTGACCGGGTTGGTGGCGTAGGTGCCCAGGAAGACACCGGTCTTTTCCTTATTCTCCTGACGCTCGAGGTCGGACTTCGCCGCGATGTCGAGGCGGTACTGCTCAACGGCTTCCTTCGGGTCATCGTTGCCGTACGTCCAACGAGGATCGACGTCGTCGTCATAAGGAATGGGGGAGAGGAGGGCATCGACAAGCTCATGCTCTGGGGCCAGCACCATGTACTGCGCGCCGAAGAGGGTGTCCGGGCGGGTGGTGAAGACCTTGATGTCATGGCCCTCCGCGCGGAAGGTGACCTCGGCGCCGCGGGAGCGGCCAATCCAGTTGCGCTGCATGGACTTGACCTTGTCCGGCCAGTCGAGCAGTTCCAGATCGTCGAGGAGGCGATCCGAGTAGGCCGTGATGCGCATCATCCACTGGCGCAGGTTCTTGCGGAACACCGGGAAGTTGCCACGCTCAGACCTGCCGTCCGCGGTCACCTCCTCGTTCGCGAGCACCGTGCCCAGGCCCGGGCACCAGTTCACGGTGGAGTTAGACAGGTAGACGAGACGGAACTCGTCCACAGCCTCACGCTTTTCTTCCGGCGTGAGATCTGCGTAAAAACGGCCGTCCTTGGTCTTGCGCTTACCGACCTCGAGCTCCTTGATGAGCTCGGCGATGGGGCGGGCCTTCTGGGCCTTGTCATCGAACCACGAGTTATAAATCTGCAGGAAGATCCACTGCGTCCACTTGTAGAACTCCGGATCCGTGGAAGCGACCGAGCGGCGCGGATCGTGGCCGAGACCCAGCATGCCCAACTGGCGGCGCATGTTCTCAATATTGGCCATCGTGGTGGTGCGCGGGTGCGTACCGGTCTGGATGGCGTACTGCTCAGCCGGCAGGCCGAAGGCGTCATAACCCAGCGTGTGCAGGACGTTCTTGCCCAGCATGCGGTTAAAGCGAGCGTACGTATCCGTCGCGATGTAGCCCAGCGGGTGGCCGACGTGCAGGCCCACGCCGGAGGGGTACGGGAACATGTCCTGGATGTTGAGCTTGTCCTTGGGCAGCTCACCCTCACCAGCTAGCGGACCGGTGGGGTTCGGTGCGTTAAAGGTGCCGTGATCCTTCCAGTACTGCTGCCAGGTCTTTTCAATCTGGTTCGCCAGCTCCGGGGTATAGCGGTGGGCTGTGCTTTCGCTCGGGTTAGTCATGCTTAGACAGTGTAGTAGCCCTGCGTTATAACGCCACGGTGTGGTGCAGGTAGAGCCCTTACGTTTCCCTCAGCGGATTTTTGGTAGTACTTCCACGGAAATTCACCGGAAGTTTCCACCGCATTTCCTTGACGGTCGCGTGTGTTTCTTAAGGTAGGCGAGTCTCGCTCACGGCAAGTGGCTCGTGAGGTGAACGTCGCTATCAACTCTCGCACTCCCAAGGACATTTTTCATGCGCATTTTCTCCCGCACCGTCGCCACCCTGGCCGCCGCTGCCCTGTGCACCGGCATCGTCGCCCCGGCACAGGCGGCTGAGTCTGCTGGCCCGAAGAACATCATCGTCATGATCGGCGACGGCATGGGCTACGGCCACATCGCCTACAACAACCTCTACGAGACCGGCCAGTCCAAGTACCTCGTCGACGGTGAGTTCAGCGCCGAGGGCCCGAAGGAGCTCGAGGGTGAGTCCGTACAGCGCTACGAGGACTTCAATCGCCTGTCCCAGACCACCTTCTCCCAGGGCGGTTCTTACCACCCGGAGCAGGCGTGGGCTACCCACGACTACGTCTCTGAAGGCGTCATCACCGACTCGGCTGCAGCAGGTACCGCCATGGCCACCGGCATCAAGGTGAAGAACGGCGTGCTGGGCATGTCCAACTACGGCATGGCGGAGGAGAATATCTCCGAGCGCGCCATCAAGCAGGGCAAGTCCGCCGGCGTCGTTTCTTCCGTGCCGTTCTCCCACGCCACTCCGGCGGCCTACGCGGCGCACAACAAGGACCGCAACGCGTACGGCGAGATCGCCCACGACATGCTCAACTCGGATCTCTCCGTTGTCATGGGTGCTGGCCACCCGCTCTACGATGACTCGAACCAGCTGCTGGCCACCCCGTCCTACGACTACATCACCGAAGAGGACTTTGGTGCGCTCTCAGGCGGAAAGACCGACTGGAAGTTCGTGGAGACGAACGAGGGCTTTGACAAGCTTGCCGCTGGTGAGGTCGAGGAAGGCGCCAAGTACTGGGGCACCCCGCAGGTCGCCTCGACGCTGCAGCAGGGCCGCGCCGGTGAGGGCGAGACCCCGTACTCCGACCCGCAGAACGACGTGGTGGATCTGCCCACCATGACCAAGGGTGCGCTCAACGTGCTGGGCCAGGATGAGGACGGCTTCTCCATCATGATTGAGGGCGGCGCCATCGACTGGACCGGCCACGCCAACGACTCCGCTCGTGAGATCGAGGAAGTCCAAGACTTCAACAAGTCTGTCGATGCCGCCATCGACTGGGTCGAGGAGAACTCCAACTGGGAGGAGACCCTCCTCATTGTCACCGCTGACCACGAGACGGGCTACCTCTCCGGCGCGGACGAGAAGGAAAAGTGGAACTCCATGGCCGGCGACAAGGACGCGCTGCCAAGCCACGAGTGGTACTCCAAGGAGCACACCAACCAGGTCGTGCCGTTCTTCTTCAAGGGCGTTGGCTCTGAGGACATCAAGGCCGCAGTGAAGGGCACGGACCCGGTCCGTGGCGACTTCATTGACAACACCGACATTGCCAAGCTGGTCTTCAACAATTGGTGGACGGAAGACGACTCCAAGCAGGACGACGACAAGCAGAACGAGCAGCCGAAGCAGGACGGCTCCTCGAAGGATTCTGTCGGTGCGGGCCTGGCGGGCGCCGGCATCATGGCGGCCATCCTCGCTGCCGTGGCGGCTGCGCTGCAGGCTATCGGCATGCTGAAGATTGATATGTCGGCCATCCAGAAGCTCCTCAAGTAGCTTCACTTTTCTTCGGGCCCTTTCCGTACTGCGGTGCGGGGAGGGCCTTCGCTCGCCTACACTTCCAACGGAACACCAAGGAACACAGCCACCTACCTCGGAGAGAATTTAATGCGTACCCCACCCGCCCTTGCCGCAGCCGCACTTGCAGCCACGCTCACCGTGGGGGTGTCGTCTCCCGCGCAGGCCACCGTGGTGGACGATGTCGTGGCGACAGTGATGGCGCAGGTCAACGGCCTGTTCTCCCAGATTAAGCTGCCGTCTTTTGCAGGGCTGTCCTCGCAGGCAGGGTCCTCGACAGCGACGGGGTACCGGGCGACGCGGCCGGATCTGGAGGCCGTGCGCGGGACCGTCATGACCGAGCTCAATGCGTATCGCGTGAGCCACGGACGCGCGCCGGTGGCCTTTAACGTCCGGCAGGCGAACGACGCGCAGGGCTGGGCGGACCACCTCAACGCACAGGGCGGGACGCGGATCTGGCATTCCGGCACGGATACGTTTGAAAACATCGCGCTGACTGCGGGGCCGGACGCGCACGCGCCTGTGCGGCAGTGGCAAGCCTCGCCCACCCATAACGCGGTGATGCTCGATCCGGGCCTGCGCGTGGGGGGAGTGGGCGTCGCGCAGAACGCACTAGGCCAATACATCGTTGTCTTGCGCGGCTATTTTTAGGGAGAATGACTAGACTTTCCTCGTGTTCCTGCGGGTTGCGGAAAAGGGCGCCCGCTGTCCTAGGATGGAGCAAATGAGTCAGGACAACCGCCTTAATCAATCGTCCACATTTTCTGCTTCTGCTTCGGCAGATGAAGCCCTCGTCACCGGCATGCCGCACCTGACGTGGAGCAACTCAACCCACAGCCTCGCCATCGACATCCCAGCGATTGCGACAACGGGCTACACCTGGACCGTGGCGGTCACGGACCTGGAGGGGGAGACCACCACGCGCGTCCTGCGCGCCGCGGCGGGCGATGAAGAACCACTGCTCGTGGCGCTGTCACAGCCGTTCGCCCGCATCGATCTCGCGTTGGGGGAGCACTTTAAGGCCACCTTCATCGGCGCGACCGCACAGTCCCCGTACATCGTGCTCGATGACCGCGCCCGCGTCGTGGACGCGCGACAGGGTCTCTTCCCGGCGCACTACGTCCTGCTGGCGCCGGCTGGCACGGTGGTCTCCGGGATCTCCGGGGTCTCCGAGACCCATCACGCGCACGGCGAATGGGACGGCTGGGCGGCCTGGAACCTGGACGTGGAGGGGGCATCGGAAGGCTCGGAGCTGTCCCTCATCACACCGCAGGTCAGCGCGGCAAGCTTCGCTGTGACCGCCCCTGCGGCCTGGGAGTGGGGCACGGACGTCGCGACGCTGCCGAACGCGCGCGGGCTCGACCACCGGCCGGTGTTTAAGGCGTCGCCCACGGTGACCATCACGCAGCCGGGCGAGTGGGTCATTCAGCTCGTCTACGCGCCGCTGGGCGGCGAGCGGGAGCCGATTTCGGACGAGACGGTAGGGGAGGGGACCTTCGAGATTTTCCCCTCTGACCTCTACGAAGACCCCTGGGTCGGCCGCTACGAGGTGGGGCTGCTGCGCGACGGCGAGCAGGTGGATATGCGCGTGTTCTCCATCGCGGAGGCGCTCCACATGCGCGCGAAGAACGAAGGTCCGCGCGGCACCGGCTTCCGGTTTATCGACGCAGCTGGTCAGCTCTCCCCGTTTAGCTACACGCTCGCCTCGGCGCCAGGCAAGGCGATTGTGTTTGACAAGGGCACGCGCGAATTCGAGCCCACGGAAACCTCCCGAATGGAGACGGTCGCGAGCGAGGCCGGCTACGAACTCGATTTCCGAGTGACGCCCGCGACGCTGCGCACGCGCGTGAAGCTCACCGGCACCGAACCCACGGAATCCTTCGATAAGCAGGTCATTTACGCCAGCCTGCTCGATGCGGATGCCGCGCTCACGGTATACTCGCCGCAGCCGCTGCCGCTCGCCAAGTTCGTGGCCATTGATAAGCGCCAGAAGATGAAGTCGCTCGCCTCGACCGCCGGCTCCACGCAGTCACACCGCAACGTTTCCCTGTCCAACCGCGCGCTGCGCCACGCGGTGCGCAAGCAGTCCTCCATGGAGCTCTACCTCCTGTGGTCGACGTTGTCTTACGAGGACTTCCTGGACTCGCTTGACGATGCCGCCCGCTCCCGCCACCTTGCACAAGCCCCCGAGCGCCGCGTGGTGGAATACGAGGCATCTGCCGCCTCGGATCTCATTTACGCCGCCATCGCGACGGTGAAGCGTGCCCCGCTCATCACCGGCGCCACGCTCTCGGAGACCCACGTCGAGCTCTCCTTCAACGAAGAAGAAGAAGAGATTTCGGATCTCCTCGTCTGGGCCTGGCCCTTGAACGACCCGGCTCGTTCCCCGGAGCGCCTCGTTGACCTGGCGCTTCCTTCCTCTTTGCAGGAAGCTGGCCCACTTATCATCGACGCCCGCGCGGAAGAGCCACTCACTGACCTGTCCGCGCCCGCGCACCCGGCGCCAAATGCCGTCATCGCGGAGGCCCCCGGTGAGGTAAGCTTTGCCGACGCTACGGTGGAAGAAGCCTGGGCCGCCTACGCCGCGCTCGAGGCCCTCGCCACCGCGAGCCGCAACGCCCGCATCGAGTCCACCTTCGCCGCCGTCCTCGAGCGCCTGCGCGCGGAGCCCGGCGCCGCCGTGCGCGCACTGCCCGCGTCCGGCCTCTCATTGTCCCGTCAAGCGAAAGCGTTGGCGCAGACCCAACTTGTGGCTCACCCATGGAACGTGGGCGTCCCCGCCGGCGCCGCCTCGGAGCTTTCCCTCGCCTTTAACTCCGGCATCGACTCGCTCACTCGCCCGCTGCTCCTCATGAAGGCCTCCGGCCCCGACGCAACCCCGTCCTCAACAGCCATCAACGACGAGGCCGCCCGCATCGCGGCCCTGCGCGACTGCTTCGCGCACGACGAGGACTTCTACCGCCTCGGCTCCGTGAGCCACCTGCGCGGCGACGCCCAAAAGCTCGCCAGCGTACTGGGCCAACTGGGATTCGACACCTCCGTCTCGCATACCCTCGTCGCGCTCGGCGCCTTCGGTGGTGGCGACACGCCGTTCGTCTCTGCGGCCTGGATGCCGTACATCTCGTACGTCTTCGCACTCGCGTTCCGCGCCGTCGCCGCTGGACTGCTCCCACAGCCCGCCGTCCTCGCCATCCTCCAGGACGACCTGCCCCAGCTTGCCGATGCCGCCGCGCTCGCCCCCGCACTCTTCGCCTACGACCTTCGCACAGCGGAGGGACTCACCCAATATCTATGCAACAATAGATAACCATGCAGGTTGTCTCCACGAATATCGCCGTTCCACACGATCACTCCGTCCGCCGGTATCCCACGACGGGCATAGACAAACACCCGGCCGCGTCCATTAACGTCTCCGCGCCTGGTCCGAACTACGGGGACGGATCCGGCGTGGCCGACGACTTCGTAGGGGACAGCGACTTTCACGGCGGCGCCCACAAGGCGGTCTACGCTTACGCTCGCGAGGAACTCGACTTCTGGGAGACCGAGTTCGGGCGACCGCTTCGCAGCGGCATGTTCGGCGAGAACCTCACCACCTCCGGCGTCGTGTTCCGCGATCTCCTCATCGGTCAGCAGGTTCGCGTCGGCTCCGCTCTCCTCGAGGTTTCCGTACCCCGCACGCCCTGCGGCACCTTTGCCGAGTGGCTGGGGGAGCGCGGCTGGGTCAAGACCTGGGCGGATCGCGGCGACTGCGGTGCCTATTTCCGGGTGCTCGAGCCCGGCCGCATTACACCCGGCGACGCGCTCGAGTTCATCGGGCGCCCCGATCATGACGTCACCATGGGCATGGCCTTTCGCGCCAAGTTGGGCGATTTGGAGCTCGCCCGCCACGTCGTCGAGGTCCACTGCTTGCCGGATATCCATCACCTGCCGATGGCAAAGCGCGTTGAGGTCGCGGACAAGCACGCGAAACTCCGTGTTTCACGTGGAACATCGCATTCCGAGTAATACTCGGTCTGTTTTCTAGTCGTCGAAGCTGATCTCCTCGGAGTCGGGGAGGGGGACGAAGTTGCGTTTAATGGCTTCCCAGATGCCATCTTCAAAGAGCCAGTAGCCGGTTCCGGTTGCGGGCTCGAGGATGTAGTCCCACCGCCGGTCTGTCTTCACGTTGTGGTGATAGTGGCATACGGCGATGAGGTTGTCGGTGCAGGTGTCTGCGCCTTCGCCGGTTTCGACGTGGTGGTCACGCTGTGCGTGCTTGGCGGGCACGGTGCAGTCGGCGCGGCGGCAGGTACCGTCGCGTGCTTCGATAAACGCGCGGATGGCATCTATGGGGACGTTGGCGTCGGGCGGGTGGTTCGGGTTGCCTGGCGGAACAGTGGCCATGAGAGACTACCCCCATCAAGGCGTGAGATTGGGCGTTCGAGAGCTAACGCACCCCGGCAAATCCATCCCCGTTGGTGTCCGTCAACACTCTCGAATCAGCAGATACCAAATTGGAAAACTCCTACTCAGGGGTACCCGCTCACATCGCTGGGAACCTCGTTGCACAATATATTGGGCAATACGTGATAGCCGTATTTTGCATTTTCCCAGGTAGAACGGATGTGCCGACTTTCTTTGTAGTATCGCGGCCATGATTTCTCACATGATTACTCTCACGTCCATCAACTCCTACGAAACTCTGTCCCGCACACTCATCGTCCCGGAAGCCACGACCTTCGACGATCTCCACCACCTCATCTGCGCAGCCTTCAACTTCGACGCCACGGGGTTCCACTATTTCGAGGTCGAACCCACTTCGTTGTCCGATGACCCCTACGACTTCCATCATCCCGAGTCCTATGACTGCGTCATTGAGGCCCTCGAAACGGATGCCGTGATCCGCTACGAAGGCGGACCGGGAGAGGAGTGGACCATCGAGGTCGAGCACCTGCAGTACTCTCACCGCATGCACCGCCGGGCCATGCTCGTCGACGCCTGTGGCGCAACTCCTCCACCGGGCACGTCGTTTGACGATTGGTACACCGTCCAGGGCATCATCAAAGCCGTGCAGAAGAAGGGCACGAAGCTCACCGATGAGCAGCTCAACACCTGTGAGCGAGTCTTGGGCACTCGGTCGATCAAGCAGATTCGTATCTCCGACGCAGACCCCCGGCGCGCTAAGCTCGCGACGCTCACGGACGCTGTGCGCAGCGTCGTCATCACGGGCGAGCTCCAGGCAAGCCCCCAGTTCGAGCTCGCCCGTGCCACGCTGGGACCCGCACTGCCGTTCTGGAAGACGCAGCAGTTCGAAGACGCCGCCATCGCCGCCGCACAGGCCGGAACATCCGTGCCCGCTTTCCTCGCAGATCAGCTCGACATCCCAGGGCTCGATGCACTCGTGGGCGCCTTCGTCTCCACCGAGCAGTTCGGCCTCTCCGACTCCGGTGCGGCTACCGTGGGACGCGCCGTGAAGAAGATTGTGCGCATGGCCCCCACCCTGCGTCTCAACGAGGATCCCCACCCGCCGCTCTCCTTCGACGACGCCGCCCGGATCATTCGCTCCGTCCACCCCGTACCTCTCTGCGAGCATCACACGATCGCCGTGGCCGGCATCATGATTGAGAACCTTGCCAACATGCAGCTTCTCGTCCTCGATCGCGAGAAGGGCGCAGTCCGCGTCACCGCCGAAGCACTGGAACTCACCGAGCTCGCCCCGGCCGAGCTGGGACGTGCCCTGCTCGACTACTATCCCGTCGGCAACCGCGACCGGCTCATTCTCGACAGTCTGCTGTCGTTGTACTTCCTCTACAGCGACCTCGTCTTCCATCCGCTCGCGGATATGCGCGGTGTCCACATCACACAGGTGCAGAACGAATTCCTCGACCATGTTGAGGAAGCGCTCTGGCCGCGCCAGGGCGGCGGCCTCATCCACTCCTACGTGGACCACATTCTAAGCTCCGCGGCCTGCCTCGGTCTGCGCGACCGCGAGGCGCCGCGCGGCTGCATCCACCTGCCGCCGGATGTCATCGGCTTCCTCCAGGAGGCGCTGCGCCGCGCCCTGCCGGAAATGCTGGCGCAGGATCGCTCGTCGAGTTCCACCGTGGACGCGCCACAGGCGCCGCTCAGCGATGTGCTGGCGGTGGCGAACTAGGGTTGCCGAGCCGGCGCCACATCAAGCGAGGTGATACTTGCGGTTACGGCTTGTCAATGGGGCCGTCGCCTCGATTAACCCCACGTCGACCAGTCCGGAAAGGCGCGGGCGAACCCGGCTCAAACTCAGCCCGATTCCTTCTGCCACCTCATGGCTCGACAACGTCCCCTTGTCTGCGAGCAGGGCGAGAATCTTCTCCTGCTCGCTATCCAATCCCAGGCTCGAAGTCGATAACACAAAACGTTCATCGGTCGCAGCATCGAGGACTCCGTCACGTACACCGCGTTCGAGACACGCGCGCGCATCATCGGAGTCGAGTCCCAAGTGCTCACGCAACATGTGCGGGGTCACGGCGCCGAGATCGCGCGCAAAGACCAGCGCAACCTGCAATGCTCGCTCCGCATGTGGCGCCACGGAATCCACCCACCGGGCGATGGCGTCATCCATGAGCCCAAAGCGGGATAACACCACCACGAACTCGCCGCCGCGATCTATGAACTCTGGGCCGGGAAGCCCTGACTTCGTCATTGCCTGGAACATGCGGGGAACGCCGCTGCCTTGGTTTTCTGACACCGTACCGCTGCCGCGTGCTGCTGGCGTCCGACTGAGCAGCGACGACAAACGCCGATTGCGCGACATGGAGCTATTGTCTCGGATATTGTCCACGGTGCGGTCGCCCCATAGCCCGCCCGGGTTCCTGATTTCCACCCGATCGGCAAAAATGTCCACGGCAATCTGACGCCCCTGCACAATCGGCGAATAGTCGCGGTGCATGACGGCGTTGGTAATGGACTCGCGCACGACCATCTCCGGAATTTCCGGCTCCCGGTCGACCTGCGCGTCGCGCTCGACGTAGCGCACCCGCATTTCCTTCATGACGGCATCGACCGCGGATTGGATGGCCAATGGAATAGGACCATCGCACATCTCACGGCTGCGGAAACGCGTTCCATCGTCACTGGCTCCCTTTGCAACTCCTGGGTGGGACGTGACATCGATAAACAACTGCGGGAAGAACTGCTGCGGATAGTGTCCAAACGTCAATACGCCCGCCAGCGTGGGCACGCCACTAGACAGAACGTTGAGCCGCGCCAGCACATCGGTAAGGTCCTCGGCACCCTCCACCACGCGCGAGTTGTGAACACGCAACGTCTCCACCATGGCTGCGGCAGCCTCAAGATCGAGGTCCTCTAACGCCGCGCCATTGACGATAGCGGCGTCAGAGTCATCCGGAATGAAGCGGCTTTGCCACTGATAGATTTCATAAGCGCTCATTCGCTTATCCGCGTCGCCCACACGCTTAAACGTGCCATTCTTTAAGCCCTTAGCCGTTACGTAGCATGGCATGTTGCGCTGATGCTGCGGATGGAATCGCATCGGTTCAATGCCAACCATAATGACCGGATGATCCCGCCAGGTTTCCGTGCTGATTTGATATTCCGGAACCGGTGTAACTTTCGTACCCGCAGAGGACTTTTCATTGAGCCCACTAAGCAATTCATCCCGGATTTTCTGAGGAGAGAAATCCTCTGCAGGTACAAAGCCCTCCGGTGTCTCGTTCACGCCAAGAACGACAACCCCACCGTCAGTATTGGCAAACGCCGAAATGCTATCCCACACCGACTTCCCTAATGACGATGCCGTGCGTTTTACTTCAATCCTCTGGTTATCAGAATCATGATGTTCCAAGACATCAACTACCGCCTCGAAATCCATCGCTTTTCCCCGTCTCGTCGTGACTCGCCCAAAACGCACCCGCGACTGTAGCTGTTGCGTGAGTGATCTCCATAATATCGTCACTCATCGTGAAATACGAGCATTTTTTCATGAGTGATCGAAAATTTAGCGTGAGTGATCGTCCGAAGTAGCCGCAAATCGATGAGTGATCTCTGCTTAGGGATGAGTGATCGGGGTTCTGGCGTGAATGATGGCCATTTTCGGCTAAGGGATAGCGTCACTCATCCGAGTGAGAGAATCGGATTCGTAGTGTGTATGATACGGCGAATTTTCTCGGATTTCTGCAGGACACATACATATTTCAAGCCTTGCGGGTGTCCGGATGAGGGGGCCAAGCGGCGCGAGAAAAACGAGAATCCATCACTGACGATGAGTGATCGTCAGTGATGGATGAGTGATCGGGAGTGATGGATGAGTGATCGGGAGTGATCGGTGCGCGGCTAGCCGTTGATGATGTGCGGGTAGGCGAGGCCCTTGAGACCCTCGGTGCCGAACTCGACGCCGTAGCCGGAGGACTTGATGCCGCCGAAGGGGACGCGGGGGTCGACGCCGCCGTGGCCGTTGATCCACGTGGTGCCGGCCTCGAGGCGTGCGGCGACTTCGCGAGCGCGGTCGCGGTCCGAGGACCAGACCGAAGAGCCGAGGCCAACGTCGAGCTTGTTGGCCTGCTCGATGGCCCAGTCAAGGTCGGTGTACTTGATGATCGGCAGGGCTGGGCCGAACTGCTCCTCGATCACGAGCGGGTTGTCCGGGTCGATATCTGCGACGAGCGTAGTGGGGTAGAAGTAGCCCGGCGCGTCGTAGTCCGGGTCGCCGCCCAACAGAACGCGGGCGCCGGAGTCCTGGGCGGACTTCACGAGTCGGTCGACGATGTCGAACTGCTGTTGGTTTTGCAGCGGGCCGAGGACGTTCTCTTCCTCAAGGCCAACGCCCATGGGGGAGGCCTTAGCGACTTCGACGAGGGCATCGCAGACGGCGTCGTAGAGGGACTCGGGCACGTAGAGACGCTTCATGGCGGCACAGGTCTGGCCGGTGTTGATGAACGCACCCCAGAAAAGGTCGCCCGCGATGGCGGCTGGGTCCGCGTCGTCGAGAACGATGCCGGCGTCGTTGCCGCCGAGCTCGAGGGTGAGGCGCTGGAGGTTCGCGGCGGAAGACTCGACGATCTTCTTACCGGTCGCCGTCGAACCGGTGAACATGATCTTGTCGATGTCCGGGTGGGAGGTCACGGCGGCGCCTACGGAGCCGTCGCCTGTAACGACCTGGAGGAGGTTCGCCGGCAGGACGTCGTTAATCACGGCCGCGAGGGCGAGGACGGAGAGCGGGGTGTACTCAGAGGGCTTGATGACGACGGCGTTGCCCATGCGCAGAGCCGGGGCGAACTGCCACGTGGTGATCATCATGGGCCAGTTCCACGGACCGATGGCACCTACAACGCCGAGGGGACGGTAGTGGACCGTCGCGGTGATGTCGTCATCGACGGCGGTGTAGTCGGGGGACTCGAAGGAGGCGGTGGCACGCAGCCACGCGGCGCAGGCACCTACCTCAAAGCGGGCGTTAGGACCGTTGAGCGGCTTGCCCTGCTCACGGGAGAGGAGCTCGGCGAGGGGCTCGGCGGCGGCCTCGACGGCATCGGCAGCTTTGAGCAGGAGCTCGCACCGCTCCTCATCCTTGAGGGCAGCGAAGTCTTTCTGGGCAACGCGCGCGGTCGCAACGGCGTGGTCGAGGTCCGCGACGGTGCCGACGGTGTAGGTGCCGATAAGCTCGCCGGTCGCCGGGTCGTGGACCGGTGACCCGCCGTCAGTGGTGACGGCAGCGAGCAGATCCGCGTAGGTGCTGAACTGAGACATAAAACCTCCTGGAGAAAGCGTGAGTCAAAATGTGACTCACGATACTACATCTCCAGGAGGTGATAGATCGTTACGCGGCGCTTAGGCGTTGGCGTAGGGGTTGCGGACGCCGATGTACTGCAGCGAGGTGTACTCGGCGATGCCCTCGGCGCCGCCTTCGCGGCCCATGCCAGACTGCTTCACGCCACCGAACGGGGCAGCGGCGTTGGAGATGACACCCGCGTTGTAGCCCATAAGGCCGAACTCCAGGCCGTCAGCGAGGCGCCACATGCGGTCAGAGTTTTCCGTGTAGACGTAAGACGCCAGGCCGAACTCCGTGTCGTTGGCGATCTCGATAGCCTCGGCCTCCGTGGAGAACGTGAGGATCGGCGCGACGGGGCCGAAGATCTCCTCCTGCGCCACGCGGGCGTCGCGGGAGACGTGGGTGAGGACGGTCGGGGTGTAGAAGTAACCCACGCCCTCACCGGGCTTGCCGCCGATAAGCGCGGTGGCGCCCTTCTCAACGGCGTCGTCCACGAGCGAGGTGACATTGTCGAGAGCCTTCTTTTCGATGAGCGGGCCACAGGTAACACCCTCGTCGAGGCCGTTGCCGAGTTTGAGTTCGCCGATCTTCGCGGCGAACTTCTTCGCGAACTCGTCGGCGACGGACTCGTGGACGATGAAGCGGTTGGCCGCGGTGCAGGCCTCGCCGATGTTGCGCATCTTGGCACCCATCGCGCCTTCGACCGCCTGGTCCAGGTCGGCGTCCTCGAAGACGATGAACGGCGCGTTACCACCCAGCTCCATGGAGGTGCGCAGCACGTTGTCCGCGGCAGCCTTGAGCAGAGTCTTGCCCACCGGAGTCGAGCCAGTGAAGGAGACCTTGCGCAGGCGAGAGTCTGCCATGAGCGGCTCGGAGATGGCGGACGCAGACTTGCCGGAGACGACGTTGAGGACGCCAGCCGGAAGGCCTGCCTCAATCATGGTCTGGGCGAAGTACTGGGACGTGAGCGGCGTGAGCTTCGCCGGCTTGAGCACCATGGTGCAGCCAGCAGCCACGGCCGGGCCTACCTTGCGGGTCGCCATGGCAAGCGGGAAGTTCCACGGGGTAATGAGCAGGCACGGGCCCACCGGCTTGCGGCGAGTGACCATCTGAATGGTGCCCTCCGGCGCCGGCAGGGTAGCGCCATAGTCGCGGACGGCCTCCTCACTGAACCAGCGCAGGTACTCGGCGCCGTAGGTCACCTCGCCGTAGGCCTCGGCGAGCGGCTTGCCCATCTCCAGAGTCATGAGAGCAGCGAACTCGTCCTTGCGCTCCGTCACGAGATCGAAGGCGCGACGCAGGATGTTGGAACGCTCGCGCGGGGAGGTGCGCGCCCACTCGTCCTTGACGGCACAGGCGGCATCGAGGGCGGCCATCGCGTCATCCGAACCTGCGGACGCAAGCGTCGCAAGAGTCTCGCCAGTGGCGGGGTTCTCCACCTCGAAGGTCTCACCCGAGGCGGCGTCGCGCCATTCACCATTAATAAGGAGACCCGTAGGCACCTTTGCGAGCAGTTCGGAGACTTTTACTCCCATTGTCAGATCCTTTCTTGTGGAGAGTTATGCAGGCCACGCTACGCGGGTTTTGGGTGCCCGGATCGCATTTCCTTCGCATGGGGGCACCTGATGAGTTTCACGTGAAACATTGGATGTGAAGGGCAAGCTTAGTAAGGTAACCCTCATGCTTCGACCACTCCTGCTAGCCGCCGGCTGCGTGTCCCTTACGATGGGCGCCGTGGGCGTCGTCCTGCCCCTCATACCGACGACACCATTCCTGCTTGTCGCGGGCTTCTGTTTCGCGCGCAGCTCGGACCGCTTCCATTCGTGGCTCATGAGCCACCCTGTTTTCGGCCCCTACATCCACAACTTCCGCTCGGGACAGATGTCCCGCAAAGACAAGGCACGGACAATTCCACTGCTGTGGGCGAGCATCTTGTTGTCTGCATTCCTCATCGGGAAGATGTTCGCGTGGATTCTGTTGCCCACCATTGCGGTGTGCGTGAGCATCTATATCCTCCGAATGAAAGAACCCGACTAATCGCCGTGGCTTCTCATGCCCGGCCGCCTCGTCACAGCTCCAGCCAGAACCTGGATGCTCGCGGCGGGCGGGGAGTTATGCTCCTGCAGGACGGTGCCGGAGGTTAACGCAAGGAGGGTCTGGCAGGGGCCGTCCGTGACGAGGCACAACGCCGGGGTAGGGGCATCGGAAAGCTAGTGCAACAGGGTGCGGTCAGAGACACCCTTGATTTTTGCGAACTCCGCCATGAGGTCGTCCACGGTGAGCTGCGCCTTGGTCTCGGCGTCGGCGGAGTAGATGATGCGCCCCTCGTGCATCATGATGAGGCGGTTGCCAACGCTGAGGGCCTGGGCCATGTTGTGGGTGACCATGAGCGTCGTGAGGTTGCCTTCAGCGACGATGCGGCGGGCGACATCCGTGCCAGAGACGGTGATAGTGCCCGTGTCGACGGGCAGGTGTCGACTTCCTATCGGAAGAAATACTTGTGTGAAGCGTAATTTGCTGTTGCTCGGTGGGTTTTCAGTCACATGAAAATATGTGCCCCACTAGAGGTGCTCCTCCGCTAGCTCCGTAAGCTCGGCCTCAAGCTCCGCCGAGCTTTCCGATGCCCCCTGCACCGACTCCAGCGCCTCCTTCACCGTCGCCTCGGGATGTGCAATGAGGTAGTAGAACGCCTCCACGAGGTGGCGGTAATGGTCCGCCCATTCCTCCTCGTTCTCTTCCGGAAACGTGAAGTCCTCGGTCCAGTGCAGTCCGAAGTAGCGGTATTGGGTGCCATTCACGACCTCGCGCGCGTATGTCCCCGGCAGGTGCGCGAAGCGACGGCCGGGCGCGTAGGCGCCAAAGACCGGCCTGCCGTCATCGTCGCCCACCACAAGCCAATCACTGTCGTAGTACTTCACGAGGGCCTGGCCGAGCACGAGCTCGACATCCTCGACGCTCATCTCTGGGGCGACGGCGCGAGCGAACGCGTCGACATAGGGTGCGCGCCACGGCTTGAGTCCATCGAAGCGCGGGTCGGCGGCATGGGCCGCCTCGAAGCGGGCAAAGGCTTCCTCCGCGTCGGCACGGCGGTTGGCGAGTTCGGTAGAAAACTGGTCCTGGAGCAGGGCTAACTTTTCTGCGAGGGTGTCCATGTGGCCGAGGTTACAGAGATCATCCCTTCAACGCCATGACACGGCAGAATGCAACTGTCCTCAACTGTGTGTGCCGACCCGCCCGCGATAATTTACGAACTCATGGCAAAAACTGACGCCTCATAGTAAAAATCTGACGGTTCATAGTGAAACTTTCGAAAGACTTTTACTATGAGAGCGACCTCGCCAACAGAGGAGGGAGCGCCGCCGCGTGAATGAATTATGGGAAAAACCTCCCGCCCGGTGGAAGCGCGTGCTAACGTGTGTCTCATGCAACTTCTGACCAACAACACCCAGAACTGGTGGTGGCGCGCGTAACGGCGGGCCGGTTGAAAGCAACCCAGAAAGTTAAGGCTCGCGTGTACGCGGGCCTTTCGTGGTTTTCATAGCCACCCGGCGCTCGCGGCGCGAACCTTTAGCTGACAAAATAAAACAAGCTACAGATATTATTTAGCCGCGAAAGGGCACTGAAAATGCCACCACTACTTGCGACAGCCACACGCGAGATTCCCTATGAGCAGGACGCTTCCCTGCTCTTCCACCGGCTGGCGACGGCGCACGACAGCCTGCTGCTCGAGGCGGCGGATATCGAGTCGAAGAAGAACGTCAACTGCATCGCCGTTCTCCAAGCAGCACTTAAGGTCACGTGCCGGGGTCAGCACGTCATTGCTACGCCCCTAACCCCAGTGGGCGACGCAATGCTGGGCCGACTCAAGGAACAACTTGCGGATCACTTCGACGGCGAGGCGTTCGTCTTCGAGCTCTCAGAGAAGGTGGACGAGCGCGAGCGTCTGCGAGACGTATCGACCGCAGCGGTGTTGCGCGCCCTGCAGCTCGATGCGGGATACTCCGACGGCATGCTGCCCTTCATCGGCGGCGGCTTCGCCTATGACTATCTCGAGACCTTCGAGAAGCTGCCGAAGGTAGGGGAGGGGCCAAACGATTACCCAGACTATGAGTTCGTCGTCGCGCAGACTCTCCTCACGGTTGATCACCTCGCGGGCACCGCGGCGCTGCATGCGGTCAACCTGACGGAAGAGGCGGCATCGGCAAGCTTGGCGGCGCTCGCGGAGACTGCGGCGAAGGATCTGGAGCCCGCGCCGAGCCGCGATCGGGTCACCGCGACCGCTTCGATCCCCGACTCAGAGTTCAGGGCAATTGTGTCACAGTTACAAAATAACGTCACAGCGGGCGACATCTATCAGGTGGTGCCGGCGCGCGCATTTTCGCTCGAGTGCCCGGATGCCTTCGCGGCCTACCGCGCGCTGCGCGAGTCGAACCCGTCGCCGTACATGTTCTACGTCCGCGGCGCGGACTACGAACTCTTCGGCGCCTCGCCAGAGTCCAACCTGAAATTCACGGCGGCGACGCGCGAGGTGCAGCTCTATCCCATCGCCGGCACGCGCCCACGCGGCCTCAACCCAGACGGCACCATCAACGACGAACTCGACATCCGCAACGAGCTTGAGATGCGCACCGACCACAAAGAGGTCGCAGAGCACACCATGCTCGTGGACCTCGCCCGCAATGACTTGGCCCGCGTGGCGGTGCCGCGGACCCGTCGCGTCGCGGACCTGCTCCAGGTGGACCGCTACTCGCGCGTCATGCACTTGGTCTCGCGCGTGACGGCGGAGCTGCACCCGGACTTCGACGCGCTCGACGCGTACCGCGCGTGCATGAACATGGGCACGCTCACCGGCGCGCCCAAGCTGCGCGCGATGGAGCTCATTCGTGAGACGGAGAAGGTACGCCGCGGTTCCTACGGCGGGGCAGTGGGGTACTTGAAGGGCGACGGCTCGATGGACAATTGCATTGTCATACGCTCGGCCTACGTCAAGAACGGGACCGCCGTGGTCCAGGCGGGAGCGGGCGTCGTGCGCGACTCCGTCCCGCAATCCGAGGCTGATGAGACGCTCCACAAGGCCTACGCGGTCTTGAGCGCCATCGCCGCCGCTCATCATGCCACGCTGGAGGTTGTGCGCTAATGACTTCACCCAAGGTCGTATTGATCGATAACCACGACTCCTTCGTCTACAACCTAGTCGACGCACTCGCCGGCTTCGACACCACGGTCTTCCGTAATACTGTCTCCGTGGACGAGATCCTGGGCGCGCGCCCGGACATCATCTGCCTGTCGCCCGGCCCCGGCCACCCGACAGAGGCGGGCTGCATGATGGAACTCATCGACACCGTCCTGGGCACGATACCACTGTTCGGCATCTGCCTCGGCTTCCAGGCACTGCTGCATCACCACGGCGGCACCGTCGAGCCCTGCGGCCCGGTGCACGGCGTCTCGCTCCCGATGACGCTCACGCCAGAGGGTGCGAAACACCCACTCTTCGAGGGGCTCACCACCGACGTGGAGCCTGACAATCCGAACTACGTGGGCACGCAGGTCCCGGTTGCGCGCTATCACTCACTGGGCTGCACGAGCGTGCCCTCCGGCATGCGCGCGCTGGCGACCACTCGGACTGACATCGGCGACGTGGTCATGGCGGGGGAGACTCTCGACGGCATGGCGGTGGGTGTCCAGTTCCACCCCGAATCCGTGCTCACTCCTAAGGGCCCCATCATGTTGGAACGGGCCATTCACCAACTCACTACTCACACGACAAACCGATAGGACACGCATCATGACGAGCCACGACTCACTCAAGACCCTGCAGCGCTTCCTCGATATCAAAGAGCCGACGATGGAGGAGGCCATTGAGGTCTTCACTCCATTGACCGTCGGCGACTACGACGAGGTCCACATCGCGGCGTTGCTCACCTGCATCCGCACGCGCGGCGAGACCTTCGCGGACGTTGCGGGCGCGGCGAAGGCCTTCCTCAAGGCGGGCCGCCCATTCCCGATTACCGGCGAGGGTCTCATGGACACCGCTGGCACGGGCGGCGACGGCGCCAATACGATTAACATCACGACGGCCGGCTCCCTCATCGCTGCCGCCGGCGGCGTGAAGATGATCAAGCACGGCAACCGTTCGGTCTCTTCTAAGTCCGGCTCCGCGGACGTGCTCGAGGCGCTCAACATTCCGCTCGACCTTGACCCTGAGCGCGCCGTTCGCCAGTTCGAGGCCTCCCATTTCACGTTCCTCTTTGCCCCGGCATACAACCCAGCCGTCGCGCACGTGCAGCCGGTGCGCAAGGCACTGGGCGTGTCCACGCTCTTCAACACGATGGGCCCGCTGCTCTCCCCGGGCCGCCCGGAGCATCAGCTCATGGGCATCGCCAACCCGGCACAGGGCCAGCTCCTCGCCGAGGTCTTCCAGGAACTCGGCCGCAGCCGCGCCCTTGTCGCGCACGGCGCCGGCACGGACGAGATCGCCGTCCACGGCACGACGGAGTTCTGGGAGCTGCGTGACGGTGAGATCACGCACTACGCCAAGGAGCCGGAGGACCTCGGCATCGAGCGTCACGAACTCGCGGACCTCGTGGGGGGCGACGGCGAGGAGAATGCGGCGCTCATTCGTGCGGTCTTCGAGGGAACCGGAAGCCCGGCCCACCGTGACGCCATCGCGGCATCGGCAGGCGCAATGCTCTACCTCGACGGCCAGGTCGAGACCCTCAAGGAGGGCACGGAGAAGGCCCTGGGTCTACTCGCGGACGGCACGGTTGCCGCATGGTTGAAGAAGCACGAGGAGGCGAACTATGCCGAATAGTGTGCCGACAGTCCTCGAGGGCATCGTCGCGACCCGCCGCACGCATCTGCCCGCCATCCGCGAGCGCCTCGCAGGCGTGGACCTCGAGAGCTTGCCGCGTTCCGAGCGCTCGTTCTACGACGCGCTCAATGGAACGAACCGCTTCATCATGGAATGCAAGTCCTCGTCCCCATCGCTGGGCCTTATTCGCGAGCACTACGAGCCGGGTGCCATCGCGCGCGTCTATTCGCGGTACGCATCCGCCATCTCGGTGCTTTGCGAGCCGGAGCGCTTTGGCGGCGACTATGACCACCTGCAGACGGTGGCACTCTCCACACACCTGCCCGTGCTGTGCAAGGACTTCATTATCGACCCCATCCAGGTCTACGCGGCCCGCTATTTTGGTGCGGACGCCATCCTGCTCATGATGTCCATCGTGGATGACGAGACCTACGCGGAGCTCAAGGCGCTCGCTGACAAGCTCGGTCTCGACGTCCTCACGGAAGCCATTACGGAGGAGGAGGTCGACCGCGCGGTCGCATTCGGCGTCGACGTCATCGGCATCAACAACCGCAACCTCCACGACCTCACCATCGATCTGGGCCGCACAGCGCGCCTCGCACAGTACATACCAGAAGGCAAAGTTGTCGTCTCCGAGTCGGGCATCCGCAACAATCAGACGGTACGCGAGCTTGGCGCCGACGCCAATGCGTTCCTCGTCGGCTCGCAGTTGACTGGTACGCCGGACATCGACCGCGCGGCGCGGAAGCTCGTCTACGGCACACACAAGGTCTGCGGCCTCACCACATGGAGCGCCGCCCAAGCCGCCCGTGCGGCGGGCGCGGTCTACGGCGGACTCATCTTCGAGGCCGCGTCACCGCGTAATGTTTCACGTGAAACCGCGGAAGATATCATCGCGCACGAGCCGGATCTCGTGTACGTCGCCGTCTCGCGACGCACCAAAGGATGGGAGGAGCTCGCGCTCGACGGTGTAGAGGCCTTCCAGATTCACGCGCCACTCCAGAATTCGGTGGAGGAGGAGCGTGCCCTCATTGCCGCCGTTCGTGCCGCGGCAGGGGAGCGCGAGGTGTGGCGCGCCCTCGACATGACGGACCCGCGCGGGCCGCAGTTCGCGGCCGCACTCATCGAGGACGTAGACATGCTCGTCCTTGACTCCGGCAAGGGTGGCACTGGCACGTCCTTCGACTGGTCGACGGTCCCGGATGCAGTGAAGGAGAAGGCGTTGCTCGCGGGCGGCATCGGTCCGGAAAATGCGATTCGCGCCCTCCACGTCCGAACCGCAGGGTTGGACATCAACTCCGGCGTCGAACGCCAGAAGGGCGTCAAGGACACCGGACTCATTGCGCGCACCTTCGCGAAGATTCGAACTTTTAACAACGGAACCACAGAGGATTAAACGAGGATTACACAATGACAGTTTCACGTGAAACACCGACTTTGCTGCCAGCGTACTTCGGCGAGTTCGGCGGACAGTTCGTCCCCGAGTCGCTCATTCCGGCGCTTGACCAACTGGAGAAGGCTTTTGTCGACGCGCAGAACGACCCTTCGTTCCGTGCTGAATTGAAGGGCTACCTCAAGGACTACTTGGGGCGCCCGACGCCACTCACGGAGGCGACGAAACTCGGCGGGAAAGCGCGTATTTTCCTCAAGCGCGAGGATCTGGTCCACGGCGGCGCGCATAAGACGAACCAGGTGATTGGCCAGGCGCTACTCGCCAAGCGCATGGGCAAAACGCGCATCATCGCGGAGACCGGCGCCGGCCAGCATGGCACGGCCACCGCACTCGCGTGCGCGCTGCTCGACCTCGACTGCGTTATCTACATGGGCGCCAAGGACGTCGAGCGCCAGCAGCCCAACGTCTACCGCATGGAGCTCATGGGCGCGAAGGTCGTTCCGGTCGACTCCGGCTCGGGCACACTCAAGGACGCCGTGAATGAGGCACTGCGCGACTGGACGGCAACGTTCCACGAGTCACACTACCTCCTCGGCACCGCGGCGGGTCCGCACCCGTTCCCGACCATTGTGCGCGAGTTCCACCGCGTCATCTCCGAGGAAGCCAAGGCGCAGATGCTCGAGCGCACCGGCGGTCTGCCGGACCTCGTCGTCGCCTGCGTAGGCGGCGGCTCGAACGCCATCGGCATGTTCGCGGACTTCATCGACGAGGAAGGCGTCGAGCTCGTCGGCGCCGAGCCCGGGGGAGCGGGTCTCGACTCCGGCAAGCACGGCGCCACCATCAACAACGGCACGATCGGCATCCTCCACGGCGCACGCAGCTACCTCATGCGCAACGCGGACGGCCAGGTGGAGGAGTCCTACTCAATCTCCGCCGGCCTCGACTACCCGGGTGTCGGCCCGCAGCACGCCTACCTCTCACAGACGGGTCGCGCGACATACGTAGGAATCACGGACGCGGAGGCACTCGAGGCCTTCCAGATCCTGTCCCGCAAGGAAGGAATCATCCCCGCCCTCGAGTCCTCGCACGCTCTCGCGTACGCGCTCAAGCGCAAGGATGAGGACATCACTATCCTCGTCTCACTCTCTGGCCGCGGCGACAAGGACATCGCCCACGTGCGCCGCACGCTCGAGGCCCACCCGGAATACGTCTACAAGGAGGACTAATCATGGATCGCTACAGCCAACTTTTTGAGACCCTGAAGCAGCGCGGCGAAGGCGCTTTCGTCCCCTTCATCATGCTCGGCGATCCGACACCGGACGCCACTCTCACCGTCGTCCGTGCAGCGGTGGCAGGCGGTGCCGATGCCCTCGAGCTCGGCGTGCCCTTCTCCGACCCGGTCGCAGACGGCCCGACCATCCAGGCCTCCCATATCCGCGCACTCACCAACGGCGCGACCGTCGATACCGCCATCGCACAGATCACGCAGATCCGCGCGGAGTTCCCCGAGCTTCCCCTCGGCATGCTCATTTACGGCAACGTGCCGTTTACGCGCGGCCTCGACCGCTTCTACACGGAGTTCAAGGACGCTGGCGCGGATAGCATCTTGCTTCCCGATGTCCCCGTGCGCGAGGGCGCACCCTTCGTTGCCGCCGCAAAGAAAGCGGATATCAATCCGATCTTCATCGCCCCAGCCCGCGCGACGGAGCACACCCTCGAGGGCGTCGCCGCCAGCTCGAAGGGCTATATCTACGCGATCTCCCGCGACGGCGTGACGGGCACGGAGAAGGAGTCCGAGACTCTCGGCCTCGACGAAGTCGTCGCTAACGTCGCCCGATTCGGCGGCGCGCCGGTCCTCCTCGGCTTCGGCATCTCCACCCCGGAGCATGTCGCGGCGGCCATCAAGGCCGGCGCCGCCGGTGCCATCACTGGCTCGGCGCTCACCAAGATCATTGAGAAGCACCTCGTCACCATCGACGAGGAAGCGGGCACGACGCGCGTCGAGGACCTCGACGCGCTCGCCAAGGACGTGACGGAGTTCGTCTCCGCCATGAAGGCGGAGACGCGTTAACGACGCAGGAGGAGGACAATGTCTCCTGCCGAGGAGCTACCCTCCTCGGAGTTGTCCTTGGGGGCATCGGCAGCATTATGCAGCTTCACGGTGTTCTCTTGCGTCCCCTCCTGGGGAGTCGGCGCCAGGATGACGGGAAGCGGAACCTCATTGCTTCTCCCGAAATGTGTAAGAGTTCCGTTTCTCATCTTCTCAAAAGTTTCTTCATAAGAGAAGACGGACGGCGCATGCGTCGCGTCTTTCACGTGGGAACGCGCCTGGATAACACCTCACAGTGTCCAAGAATGACCAAAGGCCCAGCCTTTCGGCTGGGCCTCATTCTTAGTGTTGTTACTCTTCTGTGGCGGCGAGGGCGGCGCGCTCCGCCTCGTCCTCGCTGATCTTCTTGCCCGCGAATCGATCCACGATCATCGCGATGGCACCGTCACCCGTGACGTTAGCAGCGGTACCCACGGAGTCGATCGCGATGTACGCGGCGATCATGAGCGCGACGAGGGAATCATCGAAGCCCATGTTGGACTGGAGAAGGCCAACGGCAACCATGACGGCACCGCCAGGAACACCCGGGGCAGCGACCATCATGATGCCCAGCAGGAAGATGAATCCGAAGGCGGAACCAGCAGAGACATCCATGCCCGTAAGGAAGACGATGGCAAACGCGTAGAGCGTCAGCTTCATCATGGAACCCGAGAGGTGAATCGTGGCGCAGAGCGGGATGACGAAGCCGGCGACTGGCTTGCTGATGCCATTCTTCAAGGCCGAATCCAGCGTCACCGGAATGGAGGCAGCCGAAGAGGACGTGCCCAATGCCGTAAAATAGGCCGGCGCCATGTTCTTCAGGGCAGTAAACGGGTTCTTGCCCGCGATGGCGCCCGCGACGACGTACTGGAAGATGAGGTACACGATGGTCATCACGACGGCGAGGATAAGCACCTTGGTAAACGCAACGAGGACGTCACCCAGGTTGCCGTTCATGCCCAGGGACAGGAACATGCCAAAGATGTAAATGGGCAGCAACGGGATAACAAAGCCCCAGATGACCTTGATAACAACGTTCTCGGTTTCCTTGATGACGCGGTACAGATTGTCCGACTTCACCGTCGTCATGGCAACACCCACGCAGAAGCTGAGCAGGAGGGCGGTCATGACCTCAAAGGGCGCGGGCATCTCCACCGTGAAGAAGGGCTCTAAGGCGCCCTCGTCGATGTCGGAGACGTTCGTATTGATGGACTGACCTGCCAGCAAGGTGGGGTAGAGGGCCAACGACAGGCCGTAGGCAATCGCACCAGAGAGAATGGTGGAGCCATACGCAATACCCGCGGTAATACCCAGCCACTTACCCGCGCCGCGTCCAAGACCCGCGATGGCGGGCGCGACGAGCGCGAAGATAAGGACAGGAATAAAGAAGTTAAGGAAGTTACCGAAGAGCCCGTTGAAGGTAGCGAAGATGCGGCCGAGCCACACCGGCGCGAAGAAGCTGACGATAACGCCCAGGATGATGGCGACAATAATCTTGAAGAGAAGACTATTCGCAATGCTCTTGAGGTTCATGGCAGTACTTTCACAAAGATAAAGGGAGCCTGTGGTGGGAGGCTACTCCGCACCCCCCAAGCGACCAGCCACAACGCAGCGCGGCCTCCCGAGGGAGTGAAGCAGGTCGGCCGAATTTCTATTGGTCGACATACTCATTGAGGTTACCCCACACCCATGGGAATAATGAATACATATGCGGCGAGTGTGCCCGGTGGGACGATTACGGCCGCGGGGGAGGCACCGTTTAGAATGGAGCCCATGGTTGCACTCGGAGTCATTCTCCTTATTCTCGCTGTAGCGCTCGTCGTCATCGGCGGCCTCGCTGCTGCCCGCAAGCTACCGGGCAATAACGTCATCGGACTCCGTGTCGAGGAAGCTCGCAAGTCGCGCGAGGCATGGGAGTTCGCCCACTCCGTCGCTGGCCCAGTATGGATCCTCGGTGGCGTCGCACTCCTCTTCGGTGGCCTCGTCGCGCTCATCGCCCACGGGTGGATGTGGATCATCCCCGCGCTCGGCTTCATCGTCGCCGTGCTCGCCGTCTCCGTCGGCGCCAACATGGGCGCCCGCGCCGCATTCCTCTTCGACCAGAACGAAAAGGCAAAGGAAGCCGCCGGCCCCGCAGTCGATCTCACGGCCTTGCGCCGGGCCGCCCGCAAAGCGGACAACAAGTAAACGTACACCGCGGTTCTGCCGCGGTTCTTTTTTAATCCTATAGTGGACTAAACCCATTACATCATTTGCCCAACTTTTTAATTCGTTTGCCGTCACAGTGACTAAATAAACAAGAGGCTGAGCCTGTCCACAAAACCTAGTCTTCGTTGGTGTTCGCCACTTATTCGCCGCACGGAATCCCCCTCACGGAGGGGTGAGACATGACAGCATCTTCTATAACAGGCACACTGGAACGCATGAAATCTTTGAGCGCGCTTCCCCTCCTCACTGCCTCTACTCTCGCACTTGCTTCGTGCTCCTCGACCGCAGACACTTCGGACGCACCAAGCTCGGAGCCGGTGACCACCGAGATGACCGCCACCACCGAAACGTCGGCCGCTCCGCACACCTTTTCCGCCGAGACGACCTCACCGTCGGCCATGTCGAAGGGCGTCAACGTACCAGGCTTCCGTTCCAATCTCGAGCAGGCCGGATACACCTGCGATGAGGATGATGACTGTACCCGCACAGCAGACGCTGCAACGTATGAGGTCGACTTCGATTCGGACTCCGTCTCCGCGACAGTGACCGGCGCTCCCAACGATAGAGAGAAGCACATCGACGCCATTCTTTCCGATGTCGGCGTGGCCCTCGGCGAATATGACTTCGGCGAGACCTCATGGACCGAGATTAAGGAATGGACGCTCTCCAACACGGCCGCCGACGCGGCACGCGATGACGCCGAGGCAATACTGGGGAATATTCACCTCGAGGCGGAGAATGACGACGACGGCTACGGCGTGGACATTGACCTCACGGCCTAACTACCCGCTAGGGTAGAGGCATGACCTTTCGATGCTCCCGCCGAGCTTTCCTCCTCGGCACTGCCACCACCTTCGCAGGGGCCTACCTGGCCGCCTGCGGTAAAGAGCCCACCGCCGAGGTAGCCGCCACCGAAATTCCTGTTGGGTCTGGCGTCATCGTCGACGGTGTTATCTTCGCCCAGCCAGAGGAAGGCGTGTTCAAGGCTTACTCCACGACGTGCCCGCACCAGCAGAACCCGATCTCCAAGATCCAGGGCGGCAACGCCATCTGCACGAAGCACATGAGCACGTTCGATCTCGCCACGGGCGAGGTCGTCTCCGGCCCAGCGCCCACCGGTCTCACAGCCTTCGGCGTGGAATCTGACGGCACGACGGTAAAGAATACCGCTGCCGGCTAATCTCCCAACACGTAGTTTCACGTGAAACATCGCGCCGCGGCGCCCGCGTAGACTGCAAGGCATGCTCGCACGCTTGAAAAACACCGACCCACTGATCGTCCTCATCCTCAGCGCGGTCGTTTTAGCCACCATCCTGCCCGCGCGCGGCGCCTTCGCGGACGCGTTCTCCATCGCGACGAATATCGCGATCGCGCTCCTCTTCTACCTCTACGGGGCGCGTCTTTCCACGTCTGAGGCCCTCAATGGCCTCAAGCACTGGAAGCTCCACCTCACAATTCTGGCATTCACGTTCGTCGTGTATCCGCTCGTCGGCCTTGCGCTCCGACCCCTCAGTGGACTCGTCGGCGAGGATATGTATCTAGGCATCCTGTACCTCACACTCGTGCCCTCCACGGTGCAATCCTCCGTCGCGTTCACCTCCATCGCCCGCGGCAACGTGGCGGGCGCCATCGTTTCGGCCTCACTGTCCAACCTGGCAGGCGTCCTCCTCACTCCACTGCTCGTTATGCTGTGCATGGGTGTGGGCTCCGGCATTCACATCGACTCCTCCGTCTTCATTGATCTCGCCGTCCTGCTTCTTCTACCCTTCTTCCTGGGCCAAATCACTCGCCGCTGGGTAGGCACGTTCGCCGCTACCAAGGGCACCAAGATCGTCGACCGTGGGTCTATCGCCATGGTTGTGTACTCCGCATTCTCCGCCGGCATTGTGGGCGGCATCTGGTCCAATATCGGAGTGTGGCAGGTGCTCTTCCTCGTCCTCTTCTCCATCGTCATGGTCGTCTTCATGCTGTGGCTCACACAGCGCGGATCCAAGCTCCTGGGCTTCGACCGCAGCGACACGCGCGCCATCGAATTCTGCGGCACGAAGAAGTCACTCGCGACGGGCCTGCCCATGGCTTCGGTCATTTTCGGCGCAGGCGGCGCGCAGCTCGCCCTCCTCGTCCTGCCCCTCATGATTTTCCACCAAGTACAGCTCATGATCTGTTCATGGCTGGCCGCCCGCTACGCCCGCCAAGAAGAGACGCCGGTAAGATAGTCCACCATGAGCACCTTCCTCCACGTCCGCACCACCATGACCATCCCGCAGGTGGGCGTTGCCATCCACGTCGCCGAGCTCGAGGAGCTGTCGCCCACAACCTGCCGCATGCACCGCCTGGTTGCTCTTGCCCCCAATGACGCCGTGGTGGGCGCCGCGACTCCTCAGGCCGCGCAGGGCGACGCACAAATTCCCCTCGCCGAGGTGCCGCACCCCAACACCTATGATTCCTACGAGGGCATGGAGGCCGAGCGTCTCAGCCTGGAGGACTTTGAGGCGCTGTGGGCCGAAGCCACCGCCCGCTTCCCGGAGCTCTCATACTGATGCTCCAACCTGCGCGGCTAGAACACTAGATTCACCAGCGCCATATACGCGAGCGTGCCTCCGATAATGGAGAGCCCCGAGGTGTGGCGCCACAGGTGCAACCCCACCGTCGCCGCCACGCCGAGGAGCGCCGCGAGCAGCCCGCCGGGTGCCTCACGCTGGCCGAAGACCGTGTACACCACGAGCACCGTCATCACTCCCACGGGCATGAGCAGGCCCAGCAGGCTAATGAACTGGTTATTCTTGAAGGCCTTGACGAAGCCAAACGGCAGCCATCGAATAAGTACCGTCACCACACACACGGGCAGCAGTACGGCGAAGATGGCGCCCAGGGTCACTCCTTCTGGCATTAGTCCACCACCTGTGCAGAGCTTTCCGATGCCCCCCGTTTCCAGGTGAGTGCCGCATCGAGCCGCGGCGAGAAGAAGCGCGCAATGAGCACGAGGAAGTACGCGACAAGCGCGACCATGAGCATCTGGCCGGGAACAAGCAGTGCACAGATGAGTGCAATGATGCCGGAGATGACGGGCAGCGAGTAGTCCGGGTTGTTCTTAAAGGAGTCGAAGGCGAGCACCACGAACAGTGCGACGAGCGCGAACTCCATGCCCTGGACCGAGTCGGGAACAGCCTGGCCGGCCACCGCACCGACGATGCCTGGCAGCACCCAGAGCGCTTGGCAGAAGATCTGAATGGTGAGCACCCGTGGACCGGAGAGCTTTTCACCGCGCGGCAGGGCGGAGACGATCGCGTAGGACTCGTCTGTGAGTGCATACGTCGAGTAGGCACGTCCCAGCACCGAACGAATACTATCGCGGGGGAAGGTCAGGCCGTAGAAGATATGGCGGAAGTTGACCATAAAACCCGTCACGGCCGCCGCAGTCGCCGAGACACCCGAGGTAATCATGGCGACGGCAAGGAATTCCATGGAACCGGCGTAGATCACGAAGGAGAAGATGGGCGCCCACCACCACGCGAAGCCGGTCTGGACCATGAGCAGACCGAAGGCGAGGCCGAGAGGAATAAGTCCCAAGCCCACGGCCCAGGTATCAGCAAGGCCCTTCTTTATCTCTGCACGCGTGTCCACGGAATTCATGGAGCCAGCATACCAATCCCGCTACATGGTATGAACGCCCCGCAGTACGGGAATCTAATTCGCGTCGGCGCTCCGCGGGAACGTCGAGAACAGGGGGAGAGGCATGGGCTGACGCTTCATCACGTCGCCCCACAGATCGGCCGGGCCAGGCGTGAGCACGTCCTGCGCTAGCGCCGGTGCGACGTACCAATCGCCGTCCGCGATTTCCTCTTCAAGCTGACCGGGCGCCCACTCCGCGTAGCCTGCGAAGAGACGCATGCCGGCGAGGCGATCTTCGAGCTCGGAAGGCTCCGCACGCAGATCCACGAGTGCCAGACGCGGCGCGATCTTGGAGAGCACGTCATCCTCGTCGAAGGTGACGCCGGGCTGCGTCATGCCCAGGCCCAGCACGGACTGCTGGTTAAGCGGGCCGCCGATGTAGAGGGCCTGCGGCTTGGTCACGAGCGGCAGCCACTCGGGCAGCACGTTGAAGACGGCGACCTCGGAGCGTTGGGTGAGCACGACGCCGAAGGTCATCTCCGCGTTGTGCTCGAGGATGAGCACGACGGAGCGCGCGAACTCGGAAGAGCGCATGCCGGGCGCGGCGATGAGGAGCTGGCCGCGCGCTGGCTCGTTGCGTTCGAGGGCCTTAAACAGTCGGTCGGCGTACATAGCTATCTAGATTCCCACCACTCGCGCAGCTTCGCAATCGCAACCTCGCGCTCGAGGGGACCTTCCTCGAGGCGTAGCTCCTTCATAAAGTTCCACGCTTTGCCGACCTCGGGACCCGGCTTCAAGTCGAGGATCTCCATAATCTCGTTGCCGTCCAGGTCGGGGCGCACGCGCGCCAAGTCTTCCTTCGCGGCGATCTCCGCGATGCGCTCCTCGAGCAGGTCGTACGTCCGCGCGAGGCGCGCGGCCTTCTTCTTGTTGCGCGTCGTGCAGTCCGCGCGCGTGAGCTTGTGCAGGCGGGGGAGAAGCTCGCCCGCGTCCGTGACGTAGCGGCGCACGGCGGAGTCCGTCCACGAGTCGCCATCGAAGCCGTGGAAGCGCATGTGCAGGTAGATGAGCTGCGCAATGTCCTCGGTCACGTGCTTGGGGTACTTGAGCTTGCGCAGGCGCTTGCGCGCGAGCTTGGCGCCCACGACCTCGTGGTGGTGGAAGCTCACCTTGCCGTCCGTCGTATCGCGCGTGGCGGGCTTGCCAATGTCGTGGAGGAGCGCGGCCCAGCGCAGCACGAGGTCCGGGCCATCCTCTTCCTGGTCGATGGCCTGGCGCAACACCTTGAGCGAGTGGGCATAGACGTCCTTGTGCTGCGCGTGCTCGTCCGGCTCCATGGCAATGGCGGGGATTTCCGGGAAGACGTAGTCCGCGATGCCGGAGGAGCAGAGCAAGTCGATACCGCGTTCCGGCAGCGAGCCGAGCATGAGCTTGTCCAACTCCACCTGGACGCGCTCGACGGTGATGCGCTGGATTTCGCCGGCCATGTCCTGCATGGCTGTGAGCACGCGCGGGGCGACGTCGAACTCGAGCTGGGAGGCGAAGCGCGCGGCACGGAGCATGCGCAGCGGATCGTCGTGGAAGGACTGCTCCGGCGCGGCCGGGGTGTCGAGGACGCGTGCGGCCAAGTCGCCGAGGCCGCCCATCGGGTCGTGGAACTCCGGCCCGTCGCTGCGCAGCTCAACCGCCATGGCGTTAACTTTGAAGTCCCGGCGCGTGAGGTCGCCCTCGAGCGTGTCGCCGTACGCGACCTCGGGGTTGCGCGAGTCCCCGTCATAGACGTCGGAGCGGAAGGTGGTGATTTCGATCTGCTGGCCCTTGTACGCCGCAGACACCGTGCCATAGTCGATGCCCGTGTCCCACACGGTCTCGGCCCAGTCGTCAAGGATGGCCTGCACCACGTCCGGGCGCGCCGGCGTGGTGAAGTCCAAGTCGTGACCCAGGCGGCCGAGCGCGGCGTCGCGCACGGAGCCGCCCACGAGGTAGAGCGCGTGGCCAGACTCCTCGAAGCGAGCGATGAGCCCCTCGAGCAGCGGGTAGAGCTCGCGTACCGCGGCGTCTGCCCGCGCGAGGACGCCCAGGCGTTCCGGCGAGGCGGGATCCGTACGGTCGGTGCTGTCCTGGGTGTCCTGAAAATTCACGCGGCCAAGTCTACTACGATAAGTGGCGATGACTAACCGAAATGAAGGCACCAAACCCGCACCGCGCAGGCGTCGCCGCCGCCGGCGTACCGACGGGCGTGCCAAGCGCGCGCAACAGCAGCAACGCCAGCAGTCGCGCTCGATGGAAACCCGGGACGAAACGTCCGCGGGCGGCCTCATTGTCTCCGGATTGCCGGAGGCCGTGCAGGCTGACGGTTCGGTGGATCTCTCCCAGGTCTACGTCGCGCTCATCGGGCGCCTCGACCGCCGCGGCCGCCTCCTGTGGTCCATGCCCAAAGGCCACGTCGAGGCCGGCGAGGACAAGCGCGCGACCGCCGAGCGCGAGGTCTGGGAAGAAACCGGTATCCACGGCGAGGTCTTCGCGGACCTCGGCGAGATCGACTACTGGTTCGTCTCAGACGGCGTGCGCATCCATAAGACGGTGCACCATTATCTCTTGCGGTTCCGCGACGGCATCCTCAATGACGAGGATCCGGAGGTCACCGAAGTCTCCTGGATCCCTGTGTCCCAACTCATTGAGCATTTGGCGTACGCGGACGAGCGCAAGCTCGCGCGTATCGCCCACGATCTGCTTCCTGACTTAGCCCGCGCAGACAAGGAAGCAGGGAAGGCCACGCCGCGTTGAGGCGCGCCGCTGTAGTCGCAATCGCCGCCTCCGTCGCGCTCCTCACGGCGCCCGCCCAGGCCGCGCCGACGCTCGATGACGCAGCCTGGGAGAGCGTCCGCACGCCGCAGATCGCCGAGCTCAGCGTCACGGAGATCTCCGCGCCGCGCCGCGGGGAGGATCTCCACGTCACCCTCGAGATCGTCAATACCTCTGACACCACGATGACGGATCTCCAGGTCACCACCCGGCGCGGGGACCGCGTCTCCACCGTCGACGCAGGCCGCTCAGAGCTCGCCACCGGCCAGTTCCCTTACTTCGCGGCCACCGCCGCACCCGCGGACCTGGAACCGGGGGAGCGCACCACGGTCGAGCTCCGCGTGCCCACGGGCCTCAATGATCAGGGCACCCTGGCCCTGGACGAGGACGGCGTCTACCCGCTCATGTTCGCGCTCACCGGCTTCCAGGACGGGGCGGCGCATGCGCTTGCCGATGACCGCCTCCTCCTTCCCGTCGGCGACTCCAAGGCCAAAGATTCCCTCACGGTCCTCTATCCGCTCACCGCGACCGTGGACATCGTGCCGGGCGAGACCGGCGGCGAGTCGCTCATCCTCCAGTCCGAGCAGCTCGCGGGCCAGCTCGGCCCCGAGGGGCGCCTTACCCGACTCGTCGACACGTACCTCGACCACAACCAGCCCGGTTGCGTCGTGCTCGACCCTGCGCTCGTCGACGTTGCGTCGCGTATGGCGGACGGCTACACCGTGGCGAGTAACCGGCCGTCCATCGTGAAGAAGCCACAGCGCCTGCGCGACTCCTGGGGCTCGACCAACGACACCGCGGGCGTCGAAGGCACCGGCTCCGCCGCGGCGCAGGCCTTTCTGGACAAGCTGAAGAAGCTCGACTGTATCAGCACCATGCCGTGGGCCAACGCGGACCAGAACGCCGCGGCGAAAACCCGCAACGCGTGGCTCCTCCACGAGGCCGTCGCCCGCGGCAACGAGACCATCGAGGACACCCTGGGCATAACGCCTACCACTATCCTTGTGCCCGGCAACGGCTACGTCACCTCGGATTTCACGACGAATGCCCCCTACGCGGACCTGGGCACGCCCACCGTCCTCGTCGCGGACAATACGACAGTCACGGGCAGCGAGCACTACGCGACGTATAACGCCTCGCTCGCCTCGCTGCTCGCCGCCACCGGCTCGCGCCCGGAGACCACCGCGTACTCCAACCCGGCACTGCGCTACGACTTTGCTGCCGATGCCCCCGCCTCCCGCGCGCTCAGCGCCGCCGCCGGCATCCGCCTCGCGCGCACCGAGCACGCCGCCCCAGAAGCCGATAAAGATGCACCCCTCGTGGCCAAGCTGCCCAACCAACTCGATCCGGCCGCCGCTGCGGCGGTCCTCGATGAGCTCGCGCAGGGCGCGGCCGAAAGGGGCATCGGCAAGCTGGGCGCGGCAGAGACAAACGACCAGCCGGGCAGCCCCTACGCGGACCCCGCGGCGCTGAGCGAGCCGGAAATCCTGCTGGCCGAGCAACAAGCGCGGTACGCGGACGAGCTCATGCTCATCATGGTCAATGATCCGAATATTGCGCTCACGCGCTACGGATTTACGCTGCCGCTGCGCCGCGACCTGCTCATGGCGTTGAGTCTCAACGATCGCCAGACGGCCTCCGGCTACCAGGACGCAATCGTGCGCTCGACGCGCCGCTTCGAGGCGAACTCGGAGCAGCTGCAGGAGCTGCGCGCCTCCGTCTCGCTCATTCCGCCGGGCAACGTCTATACGCGATCTTCGCAATCGTCGCCGCTGCTCATCGTCGCGGAGAACTCGCTGCCACTGCCCGTCGAGGCCCACATTAAATATGAAGGCCCTGAGTCCGCGTCCCTCAACACGCCAGAGACGCTGCGGGTGCCCGCCAAGGGTTCTATTACGGTATCGATGACGGCCGACCTGCCGACTGACCGCAGGACAGACCTCCGCCTGTGGCTCGCGACGCCTGACGGCGCGACCATCTCGCAGCCTGTCACCATTGCGGTACAGACCAGGGGCGGTATGTTAAGTGTTTACGGCCTGGGCGGTCTCGTCGCCCTGCTCGCGCTGGGCGCGCTCGCCGTGCGCCTGCGCCGGGCCTCGCATAAGAAGAAGTAGAGCTCTTTATGACATCTCAAGAACCCGCTGGCTTGCGTTCGCGCATTGTCCAACCCACTCCGCCGGCGCCCGTGCCGGTGCCACGCGCCCAACCTGAGCCCGAGCCCACGCCCGCCGAGCCGGACAAGTCGCACCTCCAGGGCGAAAACTACGTGCCGGCATCCGCTGGAGCGTCTGCCGAAAATTCAGAAGGCACCTCTGACGCCGACGTCGTCCGCGCCGGCGGCTCCATGGCCATCGCGACGCTCATCTCGCGCATCACGGGCTTCCTGCGCACCGTGCTCATTTCCTCGACGCTGGGCGCGGCCATCGCATCCGCGTTCCAGACGGCGAACCAGATTCCGAACCTCGTCACCGAGATCGTCCTCGGTGCGGTGCTCACCTCGCTCGTCGTCCCGGTCCTTGTACGCGCGGAGAAGGAAGACCCCGACCGCGGTGAGGAATTCGTGCGACGATTATTCACGCTCGCCGCCTCGCTCCTCGGCGTGGTGACCATCCTCTCCGTCGTGGGCGCGCCGCTACTCACGCGCATGATGATCAAATCGGACGGCATGGTCAACGTCGACCAAGCAACGTCCATGGCGTATCTGCTGCTCCCACAGATCTTCTTCTACGGCCTGTTCGCTCTCTTCCAGGCCATCCTCAATACGAAGAATATCTTTGCGCCCGGCGCGTGGGCCCCGGTCATCAACAACGTCATTTCCATCGCGGTGCTCCTGGCGTACTGGTTCCTGCCTGGCGAGCTCAACCCCGCCGCGCCCTCGCCAGTCACGGACCCGCACATCCTGCTCCTTGGCCTCGGCACCACGGCTGGCGTCGTGATCCAGTGCCTCATCCTTGTTCCGTACCTGCACCGCGCGGGCATTAACCTCACACCCCTGTGGGGCATCGACGCCCGCCTCAAGCAGTTCGGCTCCATGGCCATCGCGATTATCGCGTACGTCGCCATTTCCCAGGCCGGCTACGTCGTGACCTCACAGATCGCGTCCATCTCCTCTGAAGCCGCGAACGTCATCTACCAGAACCACTGGCTGCTGCTCCAGGTGCCCTACGGCGTCATCGGCGTCACCCTCCTCACGGCGATTATGCCGCGCCTGTCCCGCAACGCCGCGGACGGCGACTCGGACGCCGTGGTCCGCGACCTCACGCTGGGCACGAAGCTCACCTTCATTGCGCTTATCCCTATCGTCGTCTTCTTTACCGGCTTCGGCGTGCCCATCGCTCAAGGACTCTTCGGCTACGGCCGCTTCACCATGGACGAGGCCGAAATCCTCGGTCTCACGCTGTCCTTCTCCGCGTTCACGCTCATCCCGTACGCCCTCGTCCTACTCCACCTGCGCGTCTTCTATGCCCGCGAGGAAGCCTGGACGCCGACCTTCATCATCGCGGGCATCACCATTAGCAAGGTCGTTCTCTCCCTGCTCGCCGTGCGCGTGGCGAGCTCTCCGGACAACGTGGTCGTCCTCCTCGGTACCGCCAACGGCTTTGGCTTCGTCGCCGGCGCCGTCATCGGCGCGTTCCTTCTCAAGAGACACTTGGGCTCGCTGGGCGGGCGCGAAGTCACGAGTACTACCGTGTGGTCCGCCGGCGCGGGCGTCGTGGGCCTGCTCGTCGCTCTCGCCTTCAACTGGCTCCTGGACTTTGTCATCCCCGAGGTCCCCAGCCTCTTCATCCTCGTGCGCGTGAGCCTGTCCGGCATCGTCTTCCTCATCGTCACCGGCCTCGTCTTGTCCCGCTCCGGCCTGCCGGAGGTCCTCAACCTGGGCCGCGCGCTCCAGCGCGTCCCGGGCATGAGCCGCTTCATCAACATCAAGCCGGACGCCGGTATTCAGGTCGAGCAACCCGAGCAGGCGGAAATCCAGCCGCTCGTCGCCTTCGACGCCTTCAACTCCTCGCCGGTCCCGCCGCCGATGTCCGCCGGTATCGTCCGTGGCCCCGCCCTCGTGCCGGGTGCCCCGGTCTCTGACGGCCGCTTCCGCCTCCTCAAGGAGCACGGCTCCGTGCCGGGCGCGCGCTTCTGGCAGGCTCGCGAACAAGAGACCGGCCGCATGGTCGCGCTCACCTTCGTCGACACCACGAACCGCGCGCCGCTGGCAGCGGCCACCCCGGCCGAGGTGGCCAAACGCTCCGCCGAGGTCGCGCGCTCCACGCGCAAGCTCGCGGAGATGAGCCTGCCCACCGTCGCGGACAATATTGAAATCCTGTCCTACCGCAACGGCGGACTCGTGGTTGCGGACTGGATCGAGGGCACCGAGCTCAAGGCCGTCGCCGAGGCCGGCAACCTCGACTCCCGCGCCGTGGCTCACGCGCTCGCACCCGTGCTTGCCGATGCCGCCGCGGCCCACGCCGCCGGTCTTGCCTACGGCGTGGACAATCGCGCGCGCTTCCGCGTCGCCACGGATGGCGTGGTCCGCCTTGCCTTCCCAGGCGTGCTGAATAACGCGTCGGAGGAATCCGACCACGCGGCGCTCACGTCCGCGATTTCCACTCTCGCGCATGCCGCCAGCCCGGCCCCGCAGGCGCTCATTGATTTGGGCGAGTCTGAGGCACCGCTCGCGCTCATCGCGGACCAGCTCCGCGAATTAGGAGGCGACGCGGAGGATGCTCCGGAGGAAGAGCCGCTGCCCATCTCCGAGCCTGAGATCATCGTCGAAGACGAGGAACCGGGCTTCGGCTCCCGCGGCTACTCACGCTCCGGCGTCTTCCTCCTCGGCACGCTGGCGACCGCCTTCGTGGTGGGCATGGCTGCGCTCACCGTATGGATCATCTCGCTCATCGGCGGCGACGAGCCCGAGACTCCTGTCACGCTCTCTGCACCCACGACGACCGCTGTGTCCGGCCCCGCGCTCGTGCTCACGCCAGCTGGCGCCGTAGACGTGGCCTCTGGCAAGGAGACGACCGCGCTCACCGATGACTCCTCGAAGACGACGTGGACGACGCCCAAGGCCGATACCGGGGTGCTCCTCGAGTTGTCCCAGCCCTCCCAGCTGCGCGACGTGGTCTTCTCCCAGTCCAAGTCCACGGGCGCCGAGTACCGCGTCTTCGGCGTCACGGGCACCCCGGACCCCGCGTCGCTCGATGCTGACTCGAAGGAACTCACCGAGCTCGCCAGCGGCAAGCTCAAGTCCGCCAAGGACCACGTCGATCTGGACGAGCTGCCGGAAAAATTCGACGGCGTCCTCATCTGGTTCGACTCCCTGCCCAAGGCAGACAAGGTGACGCTCACTGACGTCCTCGTCACTGGCCGACCGTAATTCCTCCGGCGGACCCACACATATCCCTTCCGGACATATAGTGGCTCTCCGCCCAGAGCCACGAAAGCCCTATATGTCCGGAACGTACATCCGGGCACATACAAAAGCGCACTCCATGCGGAGTGCGCTTTCTGCGTTTTCTGGGATGTGGTGGCTTAGTTGGTTGCGCGCGGGTGCTTGCGGTGCAGGGCGGTAAAGGCGGTGGCGTCGGCACACTCCCAGATGCGCTGCCAGCGCTCGGAGACCTCACCGGTAAGCAGGGCGCCCGGCTCGAGCCAGTCATAGAGCTCGCCGTAGGACGTCGCATGCGCGGGGTCCACGCGGTGGAAGACATGCTCGGGACCCAAGTCCTGGAAGGAGGACAGGCCCATGGAGGCGAGGATGCGCTTGGCGGAGCGCACCACACCGTTGTGGTAGTTCGCCACGCGCTGGCCCTTGTCGTCCACGTCAACGCCGCGGGCAAGCCACGGATTCTGGGTCGCCACACCGCTCGGGCACATGTTGGTATTGCACTTCTGTGCCTGGACGCAGCCGGTGGCCATCATCATGCCGCGCGCGGAGTTCGTGAAGTCCGCGCCGAGCGCGATGCGGCGCACGACGTCCGCGCCGCCAGCAATCTTGCCGGAGGCACCGATGGCCACCTTGTCGCGCAGGCCCGTACCTACGAGCGCGTTGCGGGTGCCGAAACGCAGCCGCCGCGACGGAAATTTAGGAAATATATTCACCGGATCCTTGCAGGTGGTGATGCGTTTTCGCACATAGTAAAAGAAAATGACTTGAAGCTTGAAGTCATTGGGGTACTATGAGTGATACATCAACAAACGAACTGATTACTTATATCAAAGAGAAACAATCATGACTGTTAACGCAGGCACCTACACCCTGGATCCGGCCCACACCAACATCGGCTTTATCGCTCGCCACGCCATGGTCACCAAGGCCCGCGGCAAGTTCGAAGAGTTCGAGGGCACCATTAACGTTGCCGAGAACATCAACGAGTCCTCTGCAGACGTCACCATCAAGACCGCTTCCATTAGCACCGGCAATGAGGACCGCGACGGCCACGTCAAGGGCGACGACTTCTTCGCCGTTGAGCAGTACCCGGAGCTGACCTTCAAGGCCACCACGTTCAACGTTGACGAGTCCGGCGAGGGCACCGTCGAGGGCGAGCTCACCATCAAGGGCACCACCAAGCCGGTCACCCTCAAGGTTGAGGATGCGGGCGTCGCCGAGGATCCGTTCGGCAACACCCGCTTCGGCTTCGAGGCCACCACGAAGATCAACCGTCTCGACTACGGCATCGACTTCAACGCTCCGCTGAAGACCGGCGGCGTCCTAGTGTCCGAAGAAATCAAGATCGTCCTCGAGGTCTCTGCCATCAAGCAGTAGTTCTTCAGAAATCCGGCGCTGGGGCGCGCCCAATCGCCCCTTTCCTTCCTGACGCCGTATCCCGTGTCCTCGCGAGGCGGGATACGGCGTTTTTCGTATTACCCACACACAACTCCACCCACCCACAACAACTAATAAACAACTTTCAACTACTATATTCTTTCTTTGACCTGCTCTTTTACTGCCGAAGATGCAAAAAGTGTGCACGAGGACCCGAAAAGTTGTTGCAGAGTTGTTTGAAACAACTAGTAGAATAACGGCATGAAGGAAGACGAACTCAACGCCATTATGGAGGCGCTGCGCGCCATCTACGACGGCGCAACAGGCGACTCGCAAGAGTCCCCGACGCTCGACTTCAAGGAAGATCCCGCTGTCCACGCACAAGCACGGAATCCTGATGCACACCTCATCGAGTTCCTCATCGACGAAACCATCTGTTTCTCCAATGCCGACGGCGGAACGGCGTACATCGTGCTCGGTGTTTCGGATAAAAAGTCCGGTCCCTCGGCATTCACAGGAACTCATCGTGACATCACGTGGCTCGAAACCAAGATCTTCGACGGCACTCGTCCCAACATCCGAGTCGAAGGTGAGGCGCTTGATTTCAACGGCGTGCGACTCATCGCACTGCGCGTACCAGCAGGAATTACTCTCTATCACCGACCCAAAGGACAAGCCAGCATCCGCGTGGGTACGTCGTGCGAGCCACTGACTGAGGCGCAACGCCACAAGATCTATCTCGACCGTGCAAACCCTGATTTCATCGCAGCACCGTCCCTGCGCACCATGAGCGAGCTCGACCCCACAGCCATCGACCAGGCACTTCACCTCCTCGCACAGAAGCGCACCTCACAAGGACGCGAGGAACCGGGACCGCGCACGGCCAGCGAGCTTCTCATCGATCTCGCACTCCTCACTGATGACGGCACCCCCACTTTTGCCGCTGAAATACTCTTCATGAAGCCCCCGCATGGACGAGTCACCGTACGACATCTCCTGCGTACAACTCCGAGCGGCGAGCCAACGACAACGGAACTCTCCGCACCCTTAGTGACCACTTATCTGCGGCTCAAGGACCTGGTAGCTCTCAATGCCGCACGCGAAGTTGCCCGCGTCGATCTCAGCAACGGTCAAGAGGTTGCTATCCCAGCCTTCCCAGAACGCGCAGTAGACGAGCTCATTTCCAATGCGCTCGCACACCGTGACTGGGATGCCGCCGCAGCAGTCGTGGTCGACCAGTCGCCCATCTCTTTCACGGTGTGGTCTCCCGGAGGTTTCCCCGTCGGAGTGACGACCGAGCGCGTCTTAACGACGCAGTCCGTGCCACGCAACCCGCGGCTCATGAACGCACTGCGCATGCTGGGACTGACAGAGGAGTCCTCACGCGGCTTTGACCGCATGTGGATCTCCATGTTGGGAACTGGTCGCCGCGTCCCCACGGTGCATGCAGAGGAGAACTTCGTTGAAGTTACGCTCTCTTCAGGTAGCGTCGATGCCGCATTCATCCATGCACTCGTAGCACTCCGCGAGCGCTTCGACGCTGAAGCCTTCACGAGCGTCAACGGGCTACTGCTCGCACGACACTTCATGGATAACAAGATTCTGCTCCTTCATACCGCAGCGAAACTCCTGCAGCTGGGCGAGCCCCAAACCCTCGATAACCTCGAGTGGTACGTCGGACTTGGGTTTCTCGAGCCCTTACGCAGCGCACCTGAATGGGTGCTATCTGGCGCGGCACGCGAGGCGATGGGGCTGGAAGATGGTTCACACATCACGTCAACCACCGTTCAGGATTGGATCCAGACACAGCTTCGCGCTGGAGCATCGCTCACCACGCGCGAAGTTGCAGACGAATTAGGAATCGACCGCCACACCGTCACCGATATCCTGCGCCACCTGCGCACAGTAGGCGAGGCGCGCGTCGACCCCAGCGGCCCCCAGCGCGGTCCCGCAACCCGCTGGATCCAAGCCAGCTAAGAGCAACAAACAACCCATAAACAACTTTCAACTACTACATTTTCCCTTGACCAGCACTTTTACGCCGATTATGGCGTGCGGTAACGAAAATAGCGACGCTAGTTGTTGGGGAGTTGTTTGAAACAACTCGGACAGGAGACTGGATCTCGGGACGCAGGTCGGTGGCGCTAATAAGATGGCACCATGACTACTGCACGCACCACCGGCAACCTCTCCCAGACAGAGGCCGCGGCCCACACCGCCGCGCTCGACATTCACAGCTACAACCTGCACCTCGACCTCAGCCAGGCCGCGCAGGCCAGCGAGTTTAACGTCCGTTCCACCATCCGGCTCGTGACCAGCGATCCGGAGTTCTTCGTGGATTACCTGGGCAACTCCGTCGAGGAGGTTCTCGTCAACGGGAAGGCCGTGGACGGCGGCTTCGATGGCGCGCGCATCTACCTCACCGGCGTGCCGGTAGGGGAGGAGGTCACCGTGGAGATCGCTGGTACCTCCGCGTACTCGCGCACGGGCCAAGGCCTACACCGCATGGAGGACACCGCGGACGGCAACGTCTACCTCTACTCCCACCTCGAGCCTTCCGATGCCCGGCGTATCTTCCCGTGCATTGATCAACCGGACCTCAAGGCCGTCTTCCACACGACGATGGTGGCGCCGGCCGGCTGGGCCATGCTCTCCAATCAGCCGGAGATGACCCGCGCTGAGCATGATGGCGCGGTCACCGTCGACTTCGCGCCCACGCCCAAGCTGTCGACGTACCTCACATCGTTTGCCGCAGGTCCGTACGTATCGAAGCACAAGACGTGGACGTCCCAGGACGGCGCGGTGACCTCGGAGCTCGGCGCCTGGGCACGCGCGTCCATGGCGGAGTACCTCGACGACGAAATCCTCGAGCTCACCGCGCAGGGCATGGACTTCTTCCACGAGAACTACGGCTACCCGTACCCGTGGGGCAAGTACGACTCCATCTTCGTTCCGGAATACAACCTCGGCGCGATGGAGAACCCGGGCCTGGTGACCTTCACGGAACGCTACCTCTTCCGCTCCCACGCCACGCGTCCGCAGCGCACGGGCCGCGCAAACACCATCCTCCACGAGATGAGCCACATGTGGTTCGGCGATCTGGTCACGCCGCGCTGGTGGGACGATCTGTGGCTCAAGGAATCCTTCGCGGAGTTCATGGGCGCCGACGCCTCGATCCACGCCACGGAGTACCAGGAGGCGTGGACGGCATTCGCCGGCACGCGTAAGAACTGGGCGTACACGCAAGACCAGCTGCCCACAACGCACCCCATCAAGGCCGAGATCCCGGACGTCGACGCCGCGCGCCAGAGCTTTGACGGCATCACCTATGCCAAGGGTGCGGCAGTCCTCAAGCAGCTCGTCCACTACATCGGCCGCGAGAACTTCTACGCCGGCGCGCGCGACTACTTCCAGAAGCACGCGTTTAGCGCCGCGACCTTCGAGGACTTGCTCGAGGCATTGAAGAAGCACACGGACCGCGACCTCGACGCCTGGGCGGACGCATGGCTGCGCACCTCCGGTCCGGACACGCTCACCCCGGTCATCGAGGACGGCACGCTCTACATCGACGCGGAGGCTGCCGATACCCTCCGCCCGCACCGTCTCACCGTCTCCTTCTACTCGGCAGGACTCGAGCTGGTGGAGTCCCGCGACGTAGACCTGACAGGCGAACCGCGCACGGAGGTCGGCACGGCGGCGGGCCCGCTCGTGGTGCTCAACGACGGCGACCACACGTATGCCAAGGTCCGCTTCGATGAACAGTCACTCGGTATCCTGCGAAAGCAGCTGTCGAAGATCGAGGACGAGCTCACGCGCGCCGTCGTGTGGACTGCCCTGTGGCAGGCTACGCGCGACGGTGAGTGGCCAGCCCGCGAATACGTGGGTACGGTTCTCGACCACGCCGCGGCCGAGACCGACCCGGGGCTCATGACCACCGCTTTCGCCAACGCGCAGTACGCGGTCGCACACTACCTCGACACGGACGCAGACCGCGCGCACTTTGCGGACGCCCTGTGGGATCTGCTCCAGGCCGCCGAGCCGGGCTCCGATGCCCAGCTCATCCTCGCCCGCGCGGCCATCACGGCGCTCGGTGCCACCCCGGACGCCTCCGGCGCGGAACGCCTGCGCACGGTGCTCAATGGGGGCATCGGCAAGCTCCGGCTCGACCCGGACGTGCGCTGGGCGGTCTTCGCGGCGCTCGCCGCGCGCGACGCCACGACGGATGCGGAGCTCGACGCCGAGCTTGAGCGCGACAACACGCTCACGGGCGTTGCGGCGCACCTCGGCGCGCGTCACGCGTTCCCCGAGCGCAAGCGTGCGGCTTTCGACCTCGTGCGCGAGCCCGGCAAGCACTCGAATGCGCAGGTCGACGCGCTCATCGACGCTTTCCACGCCCCGCACGGGGACCGCGACGCGTTCGCGGGTGAGTTCTTCGAGGTACTCGATGCGCTGTGGGCCGAGCACCCCATCGAGATCGGCAACCGCCTGGTCCGCGGGCTCTACCCGGAGACACCGGAGACGCTCGAGCGCACCGATAAGGTGCTCGCCGGCGACATCCCGGGCGCGCTGCGCCGCGTGCTCCTCGAGTGCCAAGATGGCCTTGCAAGGACGCTCCGCGTGAAAAATTCTCACGCCCAGTAAGGCATAATTCCTGCATAGAGACAGTATCTTTTGGGTGCCACATATAGTGTGCAGTCTCCCGGTGGCGCCGTCACAACCCCTCGGTTGGAATGGATTACACATCCAGTTTCAATCGGGGGGTTGACTTCATGTCGCACCAAGAATCCACGCCAGAACTATCAGACGACCAGCTCATCGAGGCCTTCCTCGAGGGCGATGACAAGGCCTTCGGGCACATCTTTCACCGGCACCGCCAGCGGCTCACGTACGTCGCGCGGAAGTACACGCACAATGACACGGACGCCCAGGACATTGTCCAGGAGGCGTTCCTCAAGGCCTCCACTGCGCTCGAGCGCTACCGCGGGGACGCGCAACTGGGCACCTGGTTGCACCGTCTTGTCATGAATGCTGGCTTCGATTTCCTCAACCATCGCGCTAACCGCGAGAATCCCTCTCTCGATACCGGGGGCTTCGATCCGGACCGCAATCCGGCGCTCGCCTACGAGCATGCGCTCGACACCCAGCTCATGGTCCGCGAGGCGCTCGCTCGGCTAGGGGAGGCGCAGCGCGTGGCACTCTATCTCACGGAAATCGAAGGGCTCTCGCTTGCCGATGCCGCCGCGGCGCAGGGAGTGCGCACCGGGACCATCAAGTCCCGCCGGGCGCGCGCCAAGGAGACACTGCGATCCGTCATGGCGGACTGATTCGTCCCGGTTGGTCCTTCTAGGTTGGTCACAGTTCAACAACAGCACGTCAACACGTACGTGCTGGGTTTCCTGGGTACGGGAATCTCCGAGTAGGATCATGGCGTTAAGAGTCATGCAACGACATAACTTATAAAGGAGACGTGCAGTGACCATCCCCGGTGCGAACAACCCCGGCCTCATCAACCTCGGCGATACGACCGCCGAGCCGGAAGCGACCGAGACCCCGTCTGCAGACGCCATCCACGACGTCATCGTCGTCGGCTCCGGCCCTGCCGGCTACACCGCAGCTCTCTACGCAGCCCGCGCCGAGCTCAAGCCCATCGTCTTCGAGGGTTACGAGTACGGCGGCGAGCTCATGAACACCACCGAGGTGGAGAACTACCCCGGCTTCCAGAAGGGCATCATGGGCCCTGAGCTCATGGAAGAGATGCGCGCCCAAGCCATCCGTTTTGGTGCTGACCTGCGCATGGACCTCGTCGACTCCGTCGAGCTCGAGGGCGATATCAAGCGCGTCCACGTGGGCGACGATGTCTTCCAGGCCCGCACCGTCATCCTCGCCACTGGCGCCGCACCGCGTTACCTGGGCATTCCGGGCGAGGCCGAGCTCTCCGGCCGTGGTGTCTCCGCCTGCGCGACCTGCGACGGCTTCTTCTTCAAGGGCCACAACATCGCAGTCGTGGGCGGCGGCGACTCCGCCATGGAGGAAGCCACCTTCCTCACCAAGTTCGCCGAGACCGTGACTATTATTCACCGCCGCGAGGAGTTCCGCGCCTCGAAGATCATGCTCGAGCGCGCGAGGGCCAATCCGCAGATCAAGTGGGCAACGAATAAGACAGTGGAACGCGTCCTCGAAGGCGACGGCAAGGTTGCTGGCCTCGAGCTCAAGGACACCATCACCGGTGAGACCTCACAGCTCGACGTCACCGCCATGTTCGTTGCCATCGGCCACGACCCGCGCTCCGCATTCCTCGACGGCCAGGTGGAACTCAACCCTGAGGGCTACGTTGTCGTCAACCAGCCGGGCACCGCGACCAGTATCCCGGGCGTCTTCGCCTGCGGCGACTTGGTCGACGACCACTACCAGCAGGCCATCACCGCCGCTGGTTCCGGCTGCCGCGCCGCCATCGACGCTGAACATTACCTGGCTGATCGGGCCTAATCACCTTCCATTTTCCTAAGGAGAGCACCCATGTCCACCGTGAGGAACGTCACCACGCAATCCTTCCGCACCGACGTCGTCGAGGCATCCGCCAACAAGCCCGTTGTCGTTGACTTCTGGGCCGAGTGGTGTGGCCCGTGCAAGAAGCTGTCCCCGTTGCTCGACGAAATCGCTGGTGAGCTGGGTGACGAGGCCGAGATCGTCAAGGTCAACGTCGATGAGGAGCGCACCCTGGGCGGCATGTTCCAGATCATGTCCATCCCGTCCGTGCTCATTTTCCGCAACGGCGAAAAGGTCGACGAATTCGTTGGACTTCAGCCGAAGAACGCCATCGTGGCAAAGATTCAGAAGGCCGTCTAACTGATACTGTTGTGAACTGTTGAGGTTTGAGTAAAAGAAAGGGGTTTGGAAGTTGGACCGCGTCTATCACGTGGGCGACCGGAGTGCGCGCGTCGCCGAGGCCCGCGCCACCCTGGCCCGGCTGGGATTGAACTCTGGTTACAGCGGCGACGTCGCCGACTGGAAGAAGCAGAAGTTCTCCGAGCAGGATAAGTTCTTCGACGACGGGCTTTCCGAGGCCCTCAAGGCCTTCCAGCAGTCCCGCGGCATCGTGCCCTCGGGCACCATCGATGAACCTACGCTGCGCGAGCTGCGCCAGGCGTCGTACAGCCTCGGTGCCCGTGTCTTGAGCTTCCAGCCCGGCAACGAGCTCATGGGCGACGACGTCTCCCAGCTGCAGCAGCAGCTCCAAGAGCTCGGTTTTTACCGCAACCGCATTGACGGACTCTTTGGCCGTAACACCCACGCCGCCCTCGTCGAGTACCAACTCAACGCTGGCCTTCAGAACGACGGCGTGTGTGGTCCTGCCACCATCCGCGCGCTGAGCCTCCTGGGCCGCCGCATTACCACGGGCTCAGCCCACAACGTTCAGGAACGCGAACGCGTCCGCAACGCCGGCCCCAAGCTCGCCGGCAAGCGCGTGGTCATCGACCCCGCGCTCGGCGGCGCCAACAAAGGCCAGACCGTCAAGGGCCGCTTTGGCGAGATCACCGAAGAAGAGCTCCTCTGGGACCTGGCGCAGCGCCTCGAGGGCCGCATGATTGCCGCCGGCATGGAGACTATTATCTCCCGCCCGCGTCTCGACGACCCCACGGTGAAGTCTCGTTCCGCGATGGCCAACGCCTTCGGTGCAGACCTCATTATCTCGCTGGCCTGCGACTCGTACCCCAACGAGAAAGCCAACGGCGTAGCAAGCTTTTACTTCGGCTCCGAGTCCGGCAACTCCTCCCTTATCGGCGAGACGCTGTCGAGCTACATCCAGCGCGAAATCACCGCGCGCACGCCGCTGACCAACCTGTCCAACCACGGCCGCACGTGGGAAATCCTGCGGCTCACGCAGATGCCCGTGGTCCAGATTGTTCTGGGCTACCTTTCCAACCCCGGCGACGTGAAGGTGCTGACCGACCCCCACCGCCGCGATGAGATCGCCGAGGCCATCGTGGTCGCCGTCAAGCGCCTCTACATGCTCGAGGATGATACCGCCGTCACCGGCACGTACCAGTTCTCTGAGCTGCTCCGCGCGGAGCGGTCCTAGCTCCCGTAGTTGGTCATAGCCAACTGGCCATAGTCCCAGGTCGCGTATTTTCGCTCTGCGAGCGCGAACTGGGGCTATGGCCTTTTCGGTATGGCCACCTACGGCGCGCGGGCACTATGCGAGGGCGCGAGCAAGCATATCGTCGACCGCCGCGGCCGTGAGAAGGTCGAAGGCGGGCGGCAGCTCGAGGCGCAGACGCGGGATGGCGGGGTGGTCTTCTGTGACTTTGAAGCCGGCGGACTCAAGGACTTCGATAGGGACTAAACCGATGCGCCCAGGCTTGCGGCCGAGCAGTTCCTGCGCCGCGCGGTGGTCACGATAGCCGAAGACCTCGACCGCGGGGAACTCGCGGGACGTGAGGTTCATGATCGAGGCGTCGAGGAGGACAGCCGAGAGCTCGCTTAAGGCACGAGACTGCTTGATGAACAGGGAACTCACGAGCGCTGCATCGGGGGAGACGGGCGCGGTGGGCAGCTGCGCGGCGCCAGGAGCGAGATCCGGCGGGCAGAAGAAGACCGTGGCTTCATCGCCGACGGTAAAACCGCAGTCCCCGAAGCTCAGCGACGTGGTGGTGATCCATGCTTCCTTCTCAAAGGCCGGATCAGCGACGGGCTCCGCGCACTCCCAGAACACGCTGCGTGCTGCGAGCGCGTGCAAGGTACGGGCCTCGGTCACTGACTCGACGAGCATGGAGGCGTCCTACTTGCCGCCCTCGAGGATGGCGAGGATGCGCTCGAAATCCTCCTGGTCGCCGAATTCCACGACCATTTTGCCCTTGCGCTTACCCATGGTCACCGTGACCTTGGTGTCGAAGCGGTCAGCGAGGCGCTCCGCTGAGTCGGTGAAGAACTGCGGGGTGGGCGTAGGCGCGGACTTCTTAGGAGCCGGCTTGCCGTCGCGCTTGTACAGGGTGACAGCTTCCTCCGTCGCGCGGACGGACAGGCCCTCGGAAACGACGCGGGCGGCGAGCTCATTCATGGCTTCTGGGTCGTCGAGGCCGAGCAGCGCACGCGCATGGCCATGGGACAGGACGCCAGCGGCGACGCGCTTCTGGACGTCGACCGGGAGCTTGAGCAAGCGCAGCGTGTTCGTCACCTGCGGGCGCGAACGACCGATACGGTCTGCGAGCTCGTTCTGCGTGACACCGAATTCCTCGAGCAGCTGCGCATAGGCGTGCGCCTCTTCCAGCGGGTTGAGCTGCACACGGTGGATGTTCTCCAGCAGCGCGTCACGCAGCATGGAGCCGTCTTCCGTGTCACGGACGATGGCCGGGATGGTGGACAGGCCCGCCTTGGAGGACGCGCGCCAGCGGCGCTCACCCATGATGAGCTCAAAGCCACCGTCCTGCGAGGGACGGACGACAATGGGCTGGAGCAAGCCGAACTCCTTGATGGAGTGGATGAGCTCCTCGAGCTCGCCTTCCTCGAAGACCGTGCGCGGCTGCTTGGGGTTGGGAACGATGTCCCCGATGGGAATCTCGCGGTACGTCGCTCCGATCGCCGCCGGCTTGGGCTGACGGCGGCGTGCACCCGCGCCCGCCTTCGCGGACTGAGCGATAGTGGGCGCGCCCTTGACTCGCTTCCCATTTCCCTCGTCAACGGCAGTTGACGGGGCATCGGAAGCCAGGGGACGGCCGCCGAGGATGACGTCGGCCGCGCTATCGCCCAGGTGCGGGCGGCGTGAGGGGGCGCCGGGACCAGAAGGGATGAGGGCGGCGAGACCCTTACCGAGTCCGCCCTGACGCCCAGCTTGACGTTTTTCTTCCATGTCTTATCCTTCCAATTCCGCGTAAATCTCAGGGCTCACGCCAATGGCGCCGGTGGTGGGGTGCGGCGGGTAATCCCCGCGCTTGTGCAGCTCGCGTGCGGCTGCGATATAGGCCATCGCGCCCGTAGACGATGGGTCATAGTGTACGACGGTCTTGCCAAAGCCCGGGGCCTCGGAAACGCGCACAGAGCGCGGGATGACGTTGCCCAGGACGACGGCACCGAACTGCTCGCGGACCTCGTTGGCGACCTGCTCGGCGAGCTTAGTGCGCGCGTCGAACATGGTGAGCAGGATGCCTGAGATGTGGAGCTCCGGGTTAAGGTGCTCGCGAATCATCGAGATATTGCCCAGTAGCTGGCCCACGCCTTCCAGCGCGTAGTACTCGCACTGGATGGGGATGATGACCTCGTCCGAGCACGTCATCGCGTTGATGGTGAGCAAGCCCAACGACGGCGGGCAGTCGATAAAGACGTATTCAAAGCCGTGCTCGTCGAGGAAGCCTTTGGCCAGCGCGTCGTAGAGACGGAACTCGCGACGCACGAGGGAGACCATCTCGATCTCCGCGCCGGCCAGGTCAATGGTGGCCGGGATGCAGAAGAGATTGGAGTCCTCGGGGCTCACCTGCATGGCGTCATCCGCCGTGCAGTCGCCGAGCAGCACCTCATAGGAAGAATCCGTGCCGGAGGCGTGCGCGGCGCCCACCGCCGTGGACGCGTTGCCCTGCGGGTCCAGATCGATGACCAAGACCTTGTGCCCGTCAGCCGCCAGCGCGGCTGCCAGGTTCACGGCGGAGGTGGTCTTACCCACACCGCCCTTCTGGTTAGCGATCGTGATCAAACGTGCAGAACTCATGCCCACTAGATTACTTCACCCTCGGGACACGAATAATGGTGGTGCCACGGACCTTTTCCACCGTGGCTTTTCCACCGCCTGCCTTCTTAATATCGGCGGCGTCGCGCTCGAGCTCCTCGCGCACGCTATCACCCTTCATAGCGATCATCTCGCCGCCCTTACGCACAAGTGGCAGCGACCACTTCGCGAGCTTGCCCAGGGGTGCTACGGCGCGCGAGGTCACGATGTCGGCGCCGGAGACGGTGCGCTTGATGGGGCCTTCCTCAGCGCGGCCACGGATGACTGTCACGTTGTCGAGGCCGAGGAGCTCGACGACTTCGCCGAGGTACGTCGAGCGCTTGAGCAACGGCTCGATGAGCGTGATCTTCAGATCCGGGCGCGCGATGGCGAGCGGGATGCCCGGAAGGCCGGCGCCAGAGCCCACGTCGACGACGGTGGCACCTTCAGGCATGACGTCGCCAATGACGGCGCAGTTAAGAATATGGCGGTCCCAGAGGCGCGGGATTTCGCGCGGACCCATAAAGCCGCGAACATGACCGTCCGTGGCGAGGGATTCGTGGTATTTCTCCGCGAGCGGGAGGCGCTCGCCAAAGATGGCGGAACGATCGAGGGCGGCGGGGTTCAGAGGGGCATCGGAAGCAGGGCTGGAGTCCATGACTGTGATCCTATAGGTCGGTGCGGGTGGGGGAAAGACAAAGGCGGCACCGCGGGGCGGAGAGCCCGGCGGTGCCGCGAGTGCGAGGATTTTAGTTGTTGTTCTTGCGCTGCTTCTTCGTGCGCTTGTCCGTCTTACGGGCGCCCGGCTTCGGAGCGGAGGTGCGCTTGGCCTCAGCCTTGGCGCGGAGCTCGGCCTCTTCTTCCTCATCCATCTTCGCGTAGACGAGGTGGGTCTGGCCGAAGGTCCACACGGTGTTGGACAGCATGTAGAACAGCAGGCCGATAGGCCAGATGGCGCCGGAGATAATGAGCGTAGCCGGCATGAACCACAACATCATGTTGTTCATCATCTTGGTCTGCATCTCCATCATCTCGGCATTCTGGCCGGTGGGGGCTGCGACCTTGCCCTCCGCCTTGCGGCGGGCCTGACGGTTGAGCGTATAGCGGGCGTTCAAGTGCGTGAACACCGCAATGATAGCGATGAGCGGCACGATGAGGACGGCGACCTGGGCGGTCGTGACGTCCTGAAGGATGGGGGAGTTGACGCGCAGGTTCGCCACAAGTGGGATGCCAAAGAGCTTCGCATCAAGGAAGGACTGAACGAGCTCCGGGGAGAAGAGGTAGTTCGCCGTGTTGGCGTTCTGCTCCACTGACATCGGCTCGTCCACATGGCCAAAGGAACCGCCTACGCTCACCGTGCGGTCGAAGGAACGCAGGACGTGGAACAGACCAATGAAGACCGGGATCTGCGCCAGCATGGGCAGACAGCCGGCGACGGGGCGCACGCCGGACTCCTTGTAGATCTTCTGCATCTCCATGGCCTGCTTCTGCTGGTCATTGGGATACTTAGTCCTCAGCTCCTGGATCTTGGGCTGAATCTCCTGCATGCGACGCGTGGACCGAATCTGGTTGATGGTCGGCTTGACCAGCAGGGCCTTAATCGTCCACGTGAGCAGCACGATGGACAGAATCCACGTGATGCCCCAGTCAGGGTTCATGACCAGGCTGAGCAGCCAGTGCCATGCCCACAGGACGGCCGAAATCGGCCAGTAGATGAAATTAAGCACGAATTATCTTTCCTCGTTATCTTGCGCGTTGGCGTGATCGGCGCGTTGCGATGACCGGATCGAAGCCGCCCGGGTGCCAGGGCCCACATTTGCAGATCCTGACCAGAGCCAGCCCTAGGCCTTTAAACGCCCCATGGACGCTCAAAGCCTCGAGCGCATATGCGCTGCACGTGGGCTCGAATCGACACGTGGAACCCATCTTAAGGGCAGACAGGTGGTTTTGGTAGAAGCGCACCGCGGCCACCAGCGGTGTGGCGACCCCGCGCGCCTGCGGAATCTCCTCACCCCGGGAGTTGTAGTACGTCACAGGACGCCGGCCTTGTGGAGTGCTCGCCGCAGGTCGCGGGCTAGCAGCTCCGAGGGGGCATCGGCAGCCTTGGGCAGGGCCCGGATAACGACGTCCAGGGTGGCGGGAAGCTCGGGCACAAGGCTCATGCACACATGGCGAAGCCGCCGGGCGGTGCGGTGGCGGACCACGGCGTTCCCGACGGCCTTGGATACGACCAAGCCGAAGCGGGGGCCGGTGGCCGCCACTTCGGCTGGGGTGTCGTTCACGTGAACGACGAGGGTGCGTGAGCCCGCGCGCTGCCCGCCTTTAATCGTCCGACGAAATTGCGTCGGCGAGGTGAGTTTTAAATGCGCGGGAAGCATGACTATGCAGTCAGCTTTGCGCGGCCCTTCTTGCGGCGTGCGGCCACGATGGCGCGGCCTGCACGGGTGCTCATACGGGTACGGAAGCCATGCTTACGAGCACGACGACGGTTGTTCGGCTGGAACGTCCGCTTGCCCTTTGCCACGGTAATTCTCCTTGAAGTTGTAAGCAGGGGCACACCAGTACGGCACGCCCTGCGCGTTGGTTGATATTCGCGAGATAAAAATGCGACCCCCAAAGGGTGAGATGGGAGTCGAGCTCTCACGCACAGCGTTAGCTGCGATAGACCATGACAGATTACGTGATAGGTAGGCGCCGATCCAAATCGACACACGGGTACACCCGAAATTACAAGATTGTTTTTTCTCCCAGCTCACGGGGCAAATCGGGGCGGCTGCCAGCAGCATCGGCGCGCAACCCGCGGATGATGTCTGAGCCCATTCATAAGCTGTGGACAGACCGTTAGACACCTGTGGTCTAGGCGCGGTAAAACGGTATCTAACCAAGGTCAACAGCCCGTGAAACCCTGTGGACAATTGTGGATAACCTTCAAGTACAACTTGAAGGAAATGCCAAAACCGCAGCTCATAAACCCGTTGGCCCAATATAAAGTTATCCACAAGCATCTGCTACCCTGTGGATAACAAAGTTTTCCACAACTGTGCATAACAGTATGGGATAACCCCCGTGGCCTGCACTTCCGCCCTGTGAATGGCCCGGTGAAAACCCGGCGGCGGCGCGGTGAAAATCGCGCCGCTGTTCGCTGCATAAAATGTCCGTTCTCTTATATTTCACCCCAGGAGCCTAGGCCGCGTCATGACACAGCCCACCAACACCAGCGAGACGTGGCATGCCGTCGTTGCCGATCTCATCGAAAGATCGGAGCGTCCGGATTCCTCCGTGCCCACGCTCACTCACAACCAGCGCATCTACCTCCAGCTCGCACAGCCGCTCATGATTGATAACGGCTACGCCTTCCTCGCCACGGTGGATGACAAGGCCAAGCGGATCCTCGAGGTCGAATTGGGCTCACATATCAAAGACGCCCTGCAGCGCTACTTCGGCCGGCCGTTCTCCCTGGCCGTGTCCGTCGCGGCCCCGGCGCCAGAGCCCGAACCCGAGCCGGAACCGGAGCCCCCGCACCGCCCGCAGCAGATGGATGCCTCGCAGCTCGCGTCGCGCCCAGCACAGACCTCGGCGACCAGCTGGAATGACACGTATGCCACCCAGCAGCCCACAGGCCCGGCGAGCCTAGACGAACTGGCCGATGCCTATAACACGCAGCAGGCCGCGCAGCGCTCCGCCCGGGAGATCGCGCACCAGATGGCGCAGGGGTCTTCGGCCGGCGTGCAGCAGGGACCCCAGCAAACCGCCGCTGAGCAGGCGGGACGCATCAAGCGTGAGGTTCCCGCGCACGATCCCAACCGCGAGACCTCGCTCAACCCGAAGCACACCTTTGAGAACTTCGTCATCGGTTCCTCCAACCGTTTCGCCAACGGCGCGGCCGTCGCCGTCGCGGAGTCCCCGGCGAAGGCCTACAACCCACTGTTTATTTGGGGCGGCTCCGGCCTGGGCAAGACGCACTTGCTCCACGCGGCTGGTAATTACGCAAAACTCCTGCACCCGGGCCTGCGCGTGAAGTACGTATCCTCGGAGGAATTCACCAACGACTTCATTAACTCCATGCGTGATGACCGCCAGGAGTCCTTCAAGCGGCGCTACCGCAACCTCGATATCCTCATGGTCGACGACATCCAGTTCCTGGAAGGCAAGGAGTCCACGCAGGAGGAGTTCTTCCACACCTTCAACGCGTTGCACCAGGCCAACAAGCAGATCATTTTGTCCTCGGACCGTCCACCCAAACAGCTCACCACGCTGGAAGACCGCCTGCGCACCCGCTTCGAGGGCGGTCTCATTACGGATATTCAGCCGCCAGACCTGGAGACGCGCATCGCCATTCTCATGAAGAAGGCCGCAGCGGATGGCACGCAGATCGACCGCGAGGTCTTGGAGCTCATCGCCTCACGCTTCGAGAATTCCATCCGCGAGCTCGAGGGCGCGCTCATCCGTGTCTCTGCGTATTCCTCTCTTGTTAATGAGCCGATCAATATGGAGATGGCGGAGATCGCGCTGCGCGACCTCGTCCCGGATAACGCTGGCCGCCAGATTACGGCCGCGGCGATCATCGAGGCCACCGCCGAGTATTTCTCCATTGACCCGGACGATCTCCGCGGTGCCGGCAAGCGCCGCGCCATCGCCCACGCGCGTCAGCTCGCGATGTATCTCTGCCGCGAGCTCACCGAGCTCTCCCTGCCCAAGATTGGAGACGAGTTCGGCGGCAAGGACCACACGACGGTCATGTACGCGGTGCGCAAGATCTCCAAGGAGATGAACGAGAACCGCCAGACCTACAACGAAATCCAGGAGCTCACCTCCCGCGTCCAGTCCGGCGGGCATTAAACCTCGCTTTCCGATGCCGCCTTCCCCCTCCGGGGAGGCGGTTTTCGGCGTTTTAGGGCCGCCTGTAGACAAAGTTATCCACAGGCACGCCGGGGAATGGGGCGTCCACCTGCGCGGACTAAATTCCACAGGGCTTGTGACAACTGTGTAATTCCACTATTGTAATTAGGTGTTGTCGCTCACTTTGAGCGATTCCACAAGCAAGCCTCGGCGCCCGCGCCGCTGTGATCAGTCACGTGCATAACGATTGATCAACCCGGGCTTATCTGTGGATAACTTCATATGCAAAAAAGTTGATCACAGAAGTTTGGCGTTGATCACAGCGATCTCACACCACTGTTGACACCCCGAAAAGCGCCGGTGACGAGCGCCGATCGAGGGTTATCCACAGATTCCACACCGCCTATTACTACTACTACCTTTTTCTCAAGAAGGATTTCGCGAGAAATGGGGTGTGTGAAATCGGGCCTCGTTCGCCCGGCGGGGCGTACGAATGGCCATTCGCCTTTGTGCCTGGTCTATTTTCATTAAGGGATCGAGGGGATTTTCAATAAGGCGCGCAGCTTTATTTCGCCCCTATCCTTAGGCCCACCCGCGCACTCCCCATGCGGTAAGTTGGAATACCGAATTACTAGTATTTACGTGCCTGCGGCGCCCGCCCAGCAGCGCGTTACAACAATTGAGGAGATGCGCAACGATGGACACCACTCCCGTGTCGTTCCGTGTGGCCAAGGATGATCTGGCGAACGCCGTCGCATGGGTAGCACGCAGCCTGCCGTCCAAGGTCACTCAGCCGGTTCTGCGTGCCATGCTCATCACGGCTGACGAGTCCGGTCTGGAACTCACGGGTTTTGACTACGAGGTCTCCACGCGCGTGCGTATCCCTGCTGAGATCGAGACCCCGGGCACTACGGCCGTCGCCGGCAAGCTGCTCGCGGACATTGTTTCCTCTCTGCCCAATAAGCCGGTCGACATCCAGGCGGATGACAACACCAAGGTCCTCGTGTCGTGTGGCTCCTCCCGCTTCGAGCTGCCCATCATCCCGCTCGAGGATTACCCGCAGCTGCCGCAGCTGCCGGAGCTCACTGGCCGCATGAACCCGCAGCTCTTCGTCGAAGCCGTGAGCCAGGTCGCCGCTGCCGCGGGTCGCGATGACACGCTGCCCATGCTCACCGGCATCCACCTGTCGGTGAAGGGCCCCTCCATCGAGCTCACCGCCACGGACCGCTTCCGCCTCGCCATGCGCACCGTCGAGTGGGAGCCGGTCTCCGAGTCCGTCGAGGCTGATCTCCTCGTCCCAGCGAAGACCCTGCAGGACAGCGCGCGCTCCCTCGACACCCACCTCAACACTCCGGTGGAAATCGCCGTGGGTACGAGCGAGAACATCGCGGCCGATGGCCTCTTTGGCCTCCATACCGAGGCCCGCGAGACCACCACGCGCATGCTTGACGCAGACTTCCCGAATGTCGCGCCGCTGCTGCCTAAGACGCACACCGCCATCGCCAACGTGGAAGTCTCCGCCCTTCAGGACGCCATCCGCCGCGTCTCGTTGCTTACGGAGCGCAACGCCCAGATCCGCATGCACTTCTCCGAGGGCCAGGTCGTCCTCCAGGCCGGAGGCTCGGATTCCGGCCAGGCGCAGGAAACCTTGCAGTGTGCCTTCGCCGGTCCGGACGAGCTCATCATCGCCTTCAACCCGGGCTACCTCAAGGACGGCCTCGCGGTCATGCACAGCGACCGCGTGGTCTTTGGCTTCACCGAGCCCTCCCGCCCGGCGATCATGATCCCTGAGCCGGAGTCGCTTCCGGAAGCGGACGCAGACGGCAACTTCCCCACGCCGGAGACGAACTTCACGTACCTGCTCATGCCGGTCCGCCTGCCGGGCTAAACAGAAGGTTTTATGTACGTCAGCGACGTCAACGTGCGCGACTTCCGGTCGTGGCCCGAGCTCAAGCTCGCGCTTACCCCGGGAATCACGCTCTTTGTCGGCCGCAACGGCTTTGGCAAGACCAATATCGTCGAGGCCATTGGGTATACCGCACACCTAGGCTCGCACCGGGTCAACCACGACGCCCCGCTCGTGCGCGAAGGCGCGGAGAACGCCCGCGTCTCGCTCACCGTCGTCAACCACGGCCGCGAGCTCACTACGCATCTGCTTATCAAGCCGCATGCGGCCAACCAGGCGCAAATTAATCGCACGCGCCTGTCCACCCCGCGCGAGCTGCTCGGCGTGGTGAAGACCGTGCTCTTCTCGCCCGAGGACTTGGGGCTCGTGCGCGGCGAGCCAGCCACGCGCCGCGCCTACCTCGACAACATCATTGCCTCGCGTAGCCCACGCCTAGCTGGCGTCAAGGCGGATTACGACAAGGTGCTCAAGCAGCGCAACGCCCTGCTCAAGAACGCCTCCCAGGCCTTGCGCCGCGGCTACCGCGACGATGACGGCGCCGCGGCGCTGTCCACACTCGACGTCTGGGACGGGCAGCTGGCCACCCTCGGTGCCCAGGTCATGACCGCACGCCTCGAGCTTCTCGATGCCCTCGCGCCGCAGATCGCAGACTCCTACGCCGGACTCGCGCCCGAGTCGCGCCCCGCGCACGTGGAGTACAAGTCCTCCATCGACTGCTCGGACCGCAGCGTGCTCGAGGCCTTGCTGCTCACGGAGCTCGCCTCCATGCGCCAGCGCGAGATTGAGCGCGGCATGACGCTCGTGGGCCCGCATCGTGATGACCTCCTGCTACACCTCGGCACGCAGCCAGCGAAGGGTTTCGCCTCCCACGGTGAGACCTGGTCCTATGCGATTTCCCTGCGCCTCGCCGAGTTCCGCATCCTGCGCGCGGCGGATGGCTCGGGCGCCTCGGATCCCATCCTTGTTCTCGACGACGTCTTTGCGGAGCTCGACGCGAAGCGTCGTGAAAAGCTCGTCCACCTCGCCGCCGAGGCTGAACAGGTGCTCATTACCGCCGCCGTCGATGAAGACCTGCCGGGCAACCTCGAGCCCATCGTGCGCTACGAGGTCACGGTCGAAGACCTGCCGGAGGGCGCCGGCCGCATCTCGCATATCGCGAAGGTAGGCGACTGATGGGCGATTTTATCCAGGATGCCGTCGACGCCGCCCGCGCCGCCTCGAAGAATCCACCCCGGCTCAATAAGCCGGTCGCGCGTCTGCGGCTTACCGAGCCCAAGCCCGCGAGCACCCTTGACGAGCGCGCTGCGCGCCGCGCCGTGAAACATCTCGGCCGGGAGACTGGCGCGGACGGCTACGCGAAGCGACGGGGCATCGGCGTGCCGCAGCTCGGGGACGTCCTGCGCCGCACCGTGCGTGACCAGGGCTGGGAGGATGAACTGGGGCACGGTTGGATATTCGGCCACTGGGACCATGTCGTGGGCGAACTCAACGCCGCGCACTGCCGGCCCGAGAAGATTGAAGAGAAGGTCCTTACCGTCTCGTGTGATTCCTCGACGTGGGCGACCAACCTGCGCATGATGCAACGCCAGATCCTACAAAAGATTGCTTCTGAAATCGGCCCCGACATCATCGCTGAGCTGCGCATTACCGGGCCCAAGCAACACCGTAACTATCAGGGTCCGCAGTGGGTCAAGCGCCAAGGCTCTGATGACACCTACGGATAGTTCACTTCTGTCACACCCTCAAAAAGCGCCAAATTTGGGTGTCTGACGGGTTTCGGGTGCCTCTCAGTAGGGGGACACGGTGTAAGATAGTCAGGGTCTAAAATTTATTGCTAGCCAAAAGGAGTACACGTTTCCGTGGCTGAAGAACACGCATATGACGCCGGGTCAATTACGATCCTTGAGGGCCTCGAGGCCGTCCGTAAGCGCCCCGGCATGTACATCGGCTCCACTGGTGTACGCGGCCTGCACCACCTCATCTGGGAGGTCGTCGACAACTCCGTTGACGAGGCCATGGCAGGCTACGCCACCAAGGTCACCGTCACCCTGCTCGATGACGGCGGAGTCGAGGTCATCGATGACGGCCGCGGCATCCCGGTCGAGATGCACGCCTCCGGCGCTCCGACCGTCCAGGTTGTTATGACCCAGCTGCACGCCGGTGGCAAGTTCGACTCTGAGTCCTACGCCGTTTCCGGCGGCCTCCACGGCGTCGGTATTTCTGTCGTCAACGCCCTGTCCACCCGCGTCGAAGCCGAGATCAAACGCGACGGCAAGCACTGGTACCAGAAGTTCGAGAATGCCATCCCTGCACCACTCGAAGAGGGCGGCAACGCCCGTGGCACCGGTACCACCATCCGTTTCTGGCCGGACGCCGAAATCTTCGAGACCACGGAGTTCAACTGGGACACCATCGCTCGCCGTCTCCAGGAGATGGCCTTCCTCAACAAGGGCCTCACCATCGTCCTGCGCGACCACCGCACCATGTCGGCCGAGCAGGCCGAGCTCGAGGCCATCGCCGACGCTGGTGATGCCCCCGTGAGCCTCGATGCTCTCGACGCGGAAGAGTCGGCCACCGCTGAGGAAGAGTCGAAGGCGAAGAAGAATAAGGAAGTCACCTACCACTACCCGCAGGGCCTCCTCAACTACGTCGAGTTCCTGAACAAGAACAAGACGGCCATTCACCCGACCATCGTCGCCTTCGACGTGAAGGGCGAGGACCACGAGGTCGAGGTCGCTCTCCAGTGGAACCAGGGCTTCAAGGAGTCCGTCCACACCTTCGCCAACACCATCAATACGCACGAGGGCGGCACGCACGAAGAGGGCTTCCGCGCGGCGCTCACCTCCCTGATGAACCGCTACGCGAAGGAGCACAAGCTCATCAAGGAAAAGGATGGCAACCTCTCGGGCGATGACTGCCGCGAGGGCCTTGCCGCCGTCATTTCCGTCAAGGTCGGTGACCCCCAGTTCGAGGGGCAGACCAAGACCAAGCTCGGCAACTCTGAGATCAAGGGCTTTGTCCAGCGCTCCGTCAACGAGCACCTCAATGACTGGTTCGACGCCAACCCGGCCGAGGCCAAGGTCATTATCAACAAGGCTGTGTCCTCCGCACACGCTCGCGCTGCGGCTCGCAAGGCGCGCGAACTCGTGCGCCGCAAGTCCGCCGGCGACCTGGGCGGCCTGCCCGGCAAGCTCGCGGATTGCCGCTCCAAGGACCCGAAGATTTCCGAGCTCTACATCGTGGAGGGCGACTCCGCAGGCGGTTCCGCCAAGGCCGGCCGCGACTCTATGTTCCAGGCCATCCTGCCGCTGCGCGGCAAGATCCTCAACGTGGAGAAGGCCCGCATGGACAAGGTCCTCAAGAACGCCGAGGTTCAGGCCATCATCACGGCTCTGGGCACCGGTATCCACGAGGAGTTCGACATCTCCAAGCTGCGCTACGACAAGATCGTGCTCATGGCCGATGCCGATGTCGACGGCCAGCACATCGCGACCCTGCTGCTCACGCTGCTCTTCCGCTTCATGCCGCAGCTCGTCGAGGACGGCCACGTCTACCTGGCGAATCCGCCGCTGTACAAGCTCAAGTGGGGCAAGGGCGAGCCCGGCTACGCCTTCTCTGACGACGAGCGCGACAAGCTGCTCGCCGAGGGCTTGGAGAACAACCGCAAGATCAACAAGGACGACGGCATCCAGCGCTACAAGGGTCTGGGCGAGATGAATGCGTCCGAGCTGTGGGAGACCACGCTCGACCCGTCCACCCGTATCCTGCGCCGCGTCGACCTTGAAGACGCGCAGCGCGCCGACGAGCTCTTCTCCATCCTCATGGGTGACGATGTCTCGGCTCGCCGTTCCTTCATTACCCGCCGCGCGAAGGACGTTCGCTTCCTCGACGTCTAAGCACGCATGACAAAGCCTCCGGATGTGGTCCGGAGGCTTTCGTCGTTGTGGGCGCGGATTTCAGAACACACAGCGGCGAAAAACTCGCGGATCTGCGAGCTTCGTCGTTCTGAAATCCGGCGGAGGAGCGTTAGAGCTCGAGGCCCTCGATGCCGTGGACGTTCCACGGCTGTGTATTGGAGTTCGACGGTGCCGATTGTGCGTCGAGGAGGACCTCGCGGATGACCTCGGTGGGGACGACGTCTGGCAGGTAGGAGCGCGGGGAGTGGCGGGCACGCACGAACCCGGAAAAGGAACCGACACCGGAGAAGGAATTGTTTTCTTCAGAAAGCATGCGCGCTACCTTACACGCGAAAAGCCCCGTCCGAAGACGGGGCAGACAACGCAGTGAAGTTACATGTGCGCTGCGAGCGTGCGGGCGAGCGCCGGCACGTGCGGGGTCACAATCTTCACGGCCTTGCCGCGCAGCGCGTTGTACGCCTTGAGGAACGCGCCGTTGTTGACCTGCTGGGACTTGTTGTCCGCGATGTTCATGATCGAGCCCGCGATCTGCTCGGAGCGCGGCTCCACAAACGCAGCGAAGTCAGACTGACCGGAGGCCTCGAACTCCTGCCACGTGGGCTCGAGCTCGCCGAGGACATCCGGGAGGACCTGCGCGACGACCTTGGACAGGACGTTGGCATCCGTCTTCTTTGCTGCGGAGACCGCGCCCTTGATTGCCATGCCGGTGATACCGGACTGCTCAGCGACGACGGTGTCGATGAGCTGGGCGACGTCGTTGATGACGGCCTGACGCGTCGCGCCGTCGAGAAGCTGGGAAAGGTGAGACATGCGTACTCCTAGCGGGACGAGCCGGCCTTGAAAGCGGCAATCTGGTCGGCGATCTGCGGCTGGCCAGCGTTGCGAGCGAGCTGCTCGAGGTCGAAGGAAATGCCCGTGGAGGAACCGCCCAGGCCCACCTGCTGTGCGAATGCGTTGATCGGATCCTTGAGCGGCGTGTTGTCCGCGATGAGCTTGACTCCGAGGAAGGACGGCACGGCAATGGAAGCGACGTCCGTGAGCGAGGAACCGGTGAACGAGTCGCCGTCCTTGCCCGGCTGGAAGCCTTTGCCCTGGTTGTTGTTGATGAGGTCTTGGGCGGTGTCAGCGGAGGCAGCAGGGACGGCAGCGCCCAGTACGGTGACGGTGAGCGCGGCAGCAGCGAGATTCTTGAACTTCATAAACGTCTAACTTACCTGGTTGCGGCGACACGGAGGAATACCTGGGCGCAATAATCGGCGAATTCTTTGTTGTAGGCCCCCAGTGCCGGGACCGCGATGAGCACGCGCCGCAGGGCCGCGGCCGCCTGCCGCGCGTCGGCGTGGACGGGGATTCCTTCTACCTTCGCCGCGCTTGCCGATGCCCCCGCCACCAGCGCCGCAAAGTCCGTCACCGTTGTGCCGTAACGCGCGCAGAACTCCCGTGCGATGAGGAGGATTTGCTCGGGACTCATGCGCGTGACCTGCGGATTTCGGCCTCCAGGGCGGCGCGTCCGGGCAGGAGCTCGCGGGCGGTGGCTTGGACGGCGGCATCGGAAAGCGTGCGGGCCGCGGCGGTGACGATGGCACGCACGGCGGCCTCGTGCTTGCTCGTGCCCTGCGCGGAGGCGAGCAGGGTGAGCGCGTGGTCTTGGTCGGGGGTGAGGCGAAGGGTCATGGCCATGATGGAGATGGTATCACCGTGATACCGTTCGGGTGCGGTTCGAGGCTTCTGCGGGCTGTAGAGGGTAGAATCAGCGGTTATGAGTGATGACAACAACGGCGATCTTTTTGATCGCATTCACCCCATTGATATCAACGAGGAGATGGAGTCGAGCTACATCGACTACGCCATGTCCGTCATCGTCGGCCGCGCGTTGCCTGAGGTGCGCGACGGCCTGAAGCCGGTGCACCGCCGCATTCTCTACGCGATGTACGACTCCGGCTACCGCCCGGAGCGCGGCTACGTGAAGTCCGCACGCCCGGTTTCGGACACCATGGGTCAGTTCCACCCGCACGGCGACTCCGCCATCTACGACACGCTGGTCCGCCTGGCGCAGTCGTGGAACATGCGCTACCCGCTGGTCGACGGCCAGGGAAACTTCGGTTCCCGCGGTAACGACGGCCCGGCTGCTATGCGTTACACCGAGTGCCGCATGACGCCGCTGGCCATGGAGATGGTTCGCGATATTCGCGAAAACACCGTGGACTTCTCCCCGAACTACGACGGCAAGACCCAGGAGCCGGACATCCTGCCGTCCCGCGTGCCGAACCTGCTCATGAACGGTTCGAACGGCATCGCCGTGGGTATGGCGACGAACATCCCGCCGCACAACCTGAACGAACTGGCCGAGGCTATCTACTGGCTGCTTGACAACCCGAATGCGTCCGAGGAAGAAGCGCTCGCAGCGTGCATGGAGCGCGTGAAGGGCCCGGACTTCCCGACGGCCGGCCTCATCGTGGGCGACCAGGGCATCAAGGATGCGTACACGACCGGCCGTGGTTCCATCCGCATGCGCGGCGTGACCTCCATTGAGGAGGCGGGCAACCGCCAGACCATCGTCATTACCGAGCTGCCGTTCCAGGTCAACCCGGACAACATGGTGGCCAATATCGCGGAGTCCGTGGCTAATGGCAAGATCGCGGGCATCTCCAAGATTGAAGACGAATCCTCGGACCGCGTGGGCATGCGCATTGTTGTCACCTTGAAGCGCGACGCCGTGGCCCGCGTGGTGCTCAACAACCTGTACAAGCACTCGCAGCTGCAGACCTCCTTCGGCGCGAACATGCTCTCCATCGTGGACGGCGTGCCGCGCACCCTGCGTCTCGACCAGATGCTGCGCTACTACGTGGCGCACCAGATCGAGGTCATCGTGCGCCGTACCCAGTTCCGCCTGGATGAGGCCGAGAAGCGCGCCCACATCCTGCGTGGTCTGGTCAAGGCCCTCGACATGCTCGACGAGGTCATCGCCCTTATTCGCCGTTCGCCCACCGTGGACGAGGCGCGTACCGGCTTGATGCAGCTCCTCGACGTCGACGACGTCCAGGCAGACGCCATCCTCGCCATGCAGCTGCGCCGCCTGGCCGCCCTGGAGCGCCAGAAGATCATCGACGAGTTGGCGGAGATCGAGCGCGAGATCGCGGATCTGAAGGATATCCTGGCCCGCGAGGAGCGACAGCGTCAGATCGTCCACGACGAGCTCGTCGAGATCGTCGAGAAGTACGGCGACGAGCGCCGCACCCGCATCGTGGCCGCCACCGGCGACGTCACGGACGAGGATCTCATCGCCCGCGAGAACGTCGTTGTCACCATCACGTCTACCGGCTACGCCAAGCGCACGAAGGTCGACTCGTACAAGTCGCAGAAGCGCGGCGGCAAGGGCGTGCGCGGCGCGGAGCTCAAGCAGGACGACATCGTGAAGAACTTCTTCGTCTGCTCCACGCACGACTGGATTCTCTTCTTCACCAACTTCGGCCGCGTTTACCGCCTCAAAGCCTATGAGCTGCCCGAGGCAGGTCGCGCCGCCCGCGGCCAGCACGTGGCTAACCTGCTGGAGTTCCAGCCGGAAGAGAAGATCGCCCAGGTCATCCAGATTCAGTCCTACGAGGACGCTCCTTACCTGGTCCTCGCTACGCAGCAGGGCCGCGTGAAGAAGTCGCGCCTCACCGACTACGAGTCCGCGCGCTCCGCTGGCCTCATCGCCATCAACTTGAACGAGGGCGACGCGCTCATCGGTGCCTCCCTCGTCTCCGAGGGCGACGACATCCTGCTCACTTCTGAACAGGGCCAGGCCATTCGCTTCACCGCAGATGATGATCAGCTCCGCCCGATGGGCCGCGCGACCGCCGGTGTGAAGGGCATGCGCTTCCGCGGCGACGACCAGCTGCTGAGCATGTCCGTCGTCAACGACGGCCAGTTCCTGCTCGTGGCTACCTCCGGCGGCTACGGCAAGCGCACCGCCATCGAGGAATACACGCAGCAAGGCCGCGGCGGCCTTGGTGTCATGACCTTCAAGTACACCCCGAAGCGTGGCAAGCTCATCTCCGCCATCGCCGTCGAGGAAGATGACGAGATCTTCGCCATCACTTCTGCCGGCGGCGTCGTGCGCACCGAGGTCGGCCAGATTCGCCCGTCCTCGCGCGCGACCATGGGAGTGCGCCTCGTCGACCTCGCCGAGGGCGTCGAGCTGCTTGCCATCGACCGCAACGTTGAGGATGATGGCGAGGAAAACGCGGAGGCCGTCGCCAAGGGTGAGAAGACCGTCGAGGACGTCCAGCAGGAGCACCTCCCGGGTGCCCCGGCTGCGGACTCTGGCGCCGACGCTGATTCCGACGCTGACACCAATACCGAGGAGTAATTCATGGCACGACGAGACGTAACGCTCAAGCGCATCGCACCGCTCTCTGCGTTCCGCGTTGGCCTGGCCTTCTCGCTCATCGGGCTGGTGGCCTGGCTGCTCGCGCTGTGCCTCGTGTGGTTCGGCATGGACATGGCTGGCGTGTGGGACTCACTCAATAGCCTCATCGGCGACGTGGGTGGTGGCATCACCATCACCTTTGGCATGGTCCTGTCCATCGGCGCGCTCTTCGGGGCGATCATGGCGGTGCTCATGACCATCCTCGCGCCGTTGCTGGCCGTGATGTACAACGCGGTCGTCGACCTCTTTGGCGGCTTCGTTCTGCGGCTGACGGACTACTAATCCGTTGCATGTGCGCCGGCCTTTTGGGCCGGCGCTTTTTATGTCTTAACCAGGCGATTTGTGTAATTGCGTGGTTACTATGTAAAGTTACATCTCGTTCCGCAATGAGGGCCTATAGCTCAGTCGGTTAGAGCGCATCGCTGATAACGATGAGGTCGCAAGTTCGATTCTTGCTAGGCCCACCAGGAACACGGGGCATTAGCTCAATTGGTAGAGCATCTGCTTTGCAAGCAGAAGGTCAGGAGTTCGATTCTCCTATGCTCCACAGATAAGACCCGGCACCGCAAGGTGCCGGGTCTTTGTGGTGTGCGGGGCGCCGCCTCGACCGCGTCAACGCCTTCCCCACGACGGCGGAGATGGACACCTACCTGCGCGGAACCGCCACCGTGGCCCTCCACAAGGTTGCCATGCAGATGCGCGCCCGCGGCTACCAGGTCCTTTTGCTCACCAGCGAGCTTCCTGAGTTCGGCCTGCCCCAGCTCCGCCTCCAGGTCGACCTCGAGCACGAGCGCAACTTCCGCTACCAGTTCTTCCCCGTCGCCGCTGAGCGCCCCGACTTCGACGAGGCTTCCGATGCCCCCTCGTCCGACCTCTACTATCGCCTCGAGGTCTACGACCTCACCGGCTCGCTGGGCTTCGACGTGTACGAGCGTCACCTGGCCTTCCTCTACATGCAGCAGACCCAGCCCGGAGACGCCGATCTCTCCGATGGTGCTGAGCCCGAGCGCATGTGGCGCGAGGACCTCTAGCCACCACATGTCGATGAAATCGACACGTTCGCGCGACATGTCGATTTTTTCGTGAAAAATCGACATGTCCGTCGGACCTGTTTATTCTATCGACATGTCGATAGCGCCAGGCTTCCCACATTTTGACCCGCAACAGCCCTTCAATGAACTTCCGCCGTTGCCGCCTGCGGACGTCGTTGAGACTGTCCCGTGCCGCCTGCGGACGTCGTTGAGACTGTCCCGGTTCTGAAGGCCATCATCGATGCGAAAGAAAAACTCGCAGAGTTGCGTACAGCATGCCAGCTGATTCCTAACCCGGACATCATTACGTCAACGATTCCGCTGCGAGAGGCACGTGCTTCGTCCGCAATCGAGAATATCGTGACAACAAACGACGAACTGTTTCGTGCTGCATGGCAGGTTGATGCTGAGCCTACCCCGGCTACAAAAGAGGCCTTGCGGTAAAGCTTCGCGTTGGGAGCTGGTGTGAAGTCACTTGATGAACGGCCCTTGAGTGAAAAGACGGCGCGAGTTGTTTGCAGTCGCCTTCTTGATACGGAAGCCGATGTCCGGTCATTGCCCGGAACGTGCATTGGAAATCCGCTTACTCAAACACGGATCTACACCCCTCCAGAAGGCAAGGAAGTCATTGAGAAGCATCTTGCAGCGTGGGAAAACTACATCTATTCGGAACATGACGTCGACTCCCTCGTAAAGATGGCGCTTCTGCACTATCAGTTCGAGGCGATCCATCCCTTTTACGATGGAAATGGCCGCACAGGGCGAATTCTCAATGTTCTCTATCTGCTCCAAGAGTAGCTGCTCGAGCTACCCGTGTTGTACCTATCTGGCTTTATCGTCGAGCACAAGGCCGAATACTACAAGCGTCTGAACGCAGTTACGGCTGTGGGGCGGTGGGAAGAGTGGTTGCTTTTTATGATCAATGGCGTCCGAGCCGCAGCGGTTGACGCTTCAGACATGATTACGGATCTACGCGCGTTGCAGGAGACGACGGCGCAGGAAATTCGTACCGCTGGTGTCATCGCTCCGGCAAAGGAGATGGTGGAATTGATGCTCATCAAGCCTTATCTGCGCATCCAAGATGTGATGGATACCGGACTAGTAAAAAGACAAACGGCCGCTTCGTGGTTGCATCACCTAGTGGAACTGGGGATCCTTGAGGAAAACCGGGTTGGCCGAGGGAAAGTTTTCATCAATCATCGGGCCTTGGCGGTTCTGACCCGCGACTAACGCCCTGTTGTCGCAGTTTTGAAATCCAAGTGAGCAGGAGTACCGTTTTCAGGTACTGGGGCATTAGCTCAGTTGGTAGAGCGTTGCGTTCGCAATGCAAAGGTCAGGGGTTCGATTCCCCTATGCTCCACCATTTGTACTCAACTTTGGATACAAAGATTTGAGTGCGTCAAGAACCCCTCGGGGGTGCGCTTTCTGCCTAGTCAGGCGCGTAACCCGAGGGGGTTTTCTACGTTCTGGGTGAGTGCAGAGTGGTCCTTGGGGCGTCTGGTTGAGGACCGTTTGTGGTGCCCGACGGGTGAGCTTTCGAGGGATGCCCACGCCAACTACCATTTTCCTCCCCGGAAAGAGTTGTTCCTAGATTCCTGCTCTTGCTAGGTAGTTTTCAATGAGCCACCGATTGCATCGGTGATTGCTCCGCAATCCGCCATTCCTTCGCAGGCGACAACCCAGTTTCGTCCGTAGGCAATAGTCGCGCCTGCAAAGGGGCCACCCTCCGTAGCTTCGACCATGTCTTTAATTGGGCCCTCAAACTTGAATATCATTGCGCTTGTGTCTGAATCGAGTAAGTCAAAGCAGCTGGTAGCTCCAGTGATATTTACATCTGGGTCGTCTATGTTGGCGGCCATGTCCTGGATCATTTCGTCGAGCTCCATGCATGAAAGATCTTGAGTATCTTCGAAAATCTCGGAGATTTCGTCAAGTGATTCAACAGAAGGGCCCACGGCAGACTTGACGTTGTCTACACCATTACTGCAGCCGGAGAGAGCAAAGAGAGAAGCAACTGCTATGAGAGCTGAATACTTGTGCATGGATCTCATTAAACCAAATCGCATGGCAGCAGACTGGGGAAACGCAAAGTAGCTGAACGCTTGTGCGTCCCTGTTCAGGTTCACTGCTAACAGCGCTGAACCTACGCTGTAGAGGGGGTGTTTCCTTGAATCTGAAGCTTAGAATCAGGGCGAAACCTTGTGCTATTATCTGAAGGTGACCAGCGTCGGACTTCAACTCTAGGCCCCTCCTTGGGTTGTCTGCCCTGCACATGCTTCGGTGGCGTGATGTTTCAACAGTGCCAGGTTACGTTTGCGAGTCCGCAAAGAACGGCTGTTAGCGACGTTGGCGGGTAGTGTGTTTCGTGGCTTGTTGAGTGGGGACAACACGCTTGTGTGCTTGGCTGCAGGGGATATTGGGGTGATAGAAGTTTGCGATGTAATTTCTCAGCTGTTCACGGTTGATCGGCTTGTTGCCCTGGGGGAAATTAGGTGTCCCAAGAGAAAATAGAGAGAATAAGTTTTGGCCGTCTCGTCATAATATTATCTTGACCTGCGCTTTCGCATGTTTGCTTGTGGTTCTCCCTATGCTCCACAACTGGAAAATCCTCTCCGTATCGTGCCGCGGAGAGGATTTTGCGTATGTGCGCAACGACGGCCTCTACGGAATATCGACGCGGTCCGTCGTGCTCACCGTCACGCGTCCAGCGTTGAGGGTGTGGACGCGTGGTCCCGCAGCGTGCGGGCGGATGTCGACGACAGTGATGCCGGAATCATCGGCGCGATGGAGGAAGACGAAGTTCGCGTCAGCGACGCCCTCCGCGATGCACCATGAGCCGGGGATGTGGTCGGCGGGATCAGCGGAGAGCCCCTCAAGGAAGTCGTCGGGCTCACGCACCGGCGGAACGTCGAGCGGAGCGAGGGAGGCGATACCAGCAGCGACCAGCGGCTCCTTGGTGGTGGGCGACCAGAAGCCGGCCGCGTTGTCGATGTAGCATAGCGGGCGCGTGCCGTCGGTGTACCAGTGCCCGGGGCGCAAGACGATGGGGTAGCCGTACGCTGCCGCGAGCAGGGCGTCGAGGTCAGGGGCTGCAGGCAGCTCGAGCGGCGACTCGAAGAGCCGCTCGCCGGACCACGCCGGCTCAGCGGGCAGCGGCCCGCGGAGAAGGTCTGAGGCCGCGGAGACCGTGTTCTCGGAGCCCGGTACCCAGAATGTCGTTCGCTCGTCCTCGGTGGCGACGGGCACGACGACGCTGTGGCCGAAGACGTACCACCAGCCCTCGAGCGGTTGGCTCAGGAAGCTGCGGATTTCCTTCCAGGCGGGTGAGTCCATGAAGAGCTCAGGCAGATAGTGTGCGCAGATGTCGTGCAGCGCTGCGATCTGCGTCGTGTGCTGAGCGGTGACGTAGCCGTCGCAGTCCATAGTGAAGGTGGCACGTGGGCCGTGCGTGATGAAGTCCATGGTGTTCTCCCCGGGGCAACGCCGACGGTGCTGTCGGCTTCTGCCGTTTTTACCACCGGGCTGGTCCGACGGCAAGGAGGTGGAGCGCACGGGCGTTTTGCCGACGAAGCCTCCAGATCCATGCAGATCTGAAGGCTTCGTCGGCGAAAAATTCCGGAGGAGGGCCCTAGCGTATCTCTACCGAACGGATGTGGTTGCCCAGGCCGAGGCGCTCGAAGACGGTGCGCGCGGTACGGGGGTCATCGGCGGCGCCCATGGCGAGCAGCAGTGGGACGTAGTGGTCCGCGGTCGGGTGCGCGATGCGGGCGGCCGGGGCCTTATTCATGTAGTCCATGAGGGCATCGACATCGCCGGCGTGGATGTGCTCGGCGGCCCATTCGTCGAAGGCATCGAGGTAGCCCATAACGCGGTTTGGGTTGCGGAAGACCTCGAAGGAGTGCGTCATGTAGCCGGAGCCGATGACGAGGACACCCTCGTGGCGCAGCTGGCGGAGCTTCTCGCCCAGATCGAGAAGATCGCCCGGGTTGAGGCTCGGCATGGAAACCTGGAGCACCGGGACGTCGCCAGCCGGGTACATGGCCATGACCGGGATGAACGCGCCGTGGTCGAGACCGCGGTTCGAAAACTGATAGACCGGTTGGTAGCCGAGCATGCCTGCGATGCGGTGGGCGAGATCCGTCGCGTCCGGGGTCTCGTACTTGAGCGTGTAGTACTCCGGGTCGAAGCCGGAGAAGTCGTAGTAGAGCGGAGTGCCAGCAGCAGAGGCGCTCAGCGCGGCCGGAGCATTTTCCCAGTGTGCGGAGACCACAACGATGGCGCGCGGCTTGGGGAAGGTCTGCGCCCAGTCGTAGAGCGCATTCATCCACTCATGGTCGCCCAGCGCCGGCGGAGCGCCGTGGCTGATGAACAGGGAGGGGAGGGGGCCATCGGAAAGCTCCCATTCGCGGCGCAGGCCCGCCAGGGGGATAGTGCGCTCGCGCAGATCGTAGAGGCCGCCAGCGGGGCGGGCAGGGTTCATTGCTTCGGCGATGGTGGTCATGCCGTTCTCCTTCGTTTAACTTCAAGCTTTAACGTATCATGCAACGCTTCAAGGTTAAAGTTATTCCAACCCCTTGTCATGCAAGAATGAGGTTTAGGGTGTGTTAATCTGAGTCCATGAATGAACCGTCGGAACCCCGCTGGTTGGACGAGGAAGAGCTCGATGCTTTTTCCTCGTTAATGTATGTAAACCTCCAGCTCATTAACAAGCTCGACCGTCAGCTGCGCAAGGACGCAGGCATGAGCTTTTATGACTACACCGTCATGTCGCGCCTGTCTGAGGCACCGGAGCACACCATGCGCATGAGCGCGTTGGGGCACATCACGGGCGGTTCGCTCTCGCGTCTGAGCCAGGTCGTTACCCGCCTGGAGAAGAACGGCTGGGTTCGCCGCGAGCCCGATCCCTCCGACGGCCGCTTTACCGTTGCCATCCTCACCGAGGCTGGCTGGGATACCGTCGTTGCCACTGCGCCGGGCCACGTCGAGGCCGCGCGCCGCATTGTCATTGATCGTCTCACGCGCGCACAGGTGCGCCAGCTTGGGCAGGCCATGCACCGCATCGCCATCGGCATCGAGGAAGAAGACTGCTGCTAGCTGGGCAGTCCCCGCTTGCGTGAGACCGTTTTATCGAACGGAATCCAAAAACGCAGCGGGGCGTCCGCGTTTTTCGAGATGCCAATGCGCGGGCCACGCACCCACTCGACGGGCTCTTGCGGCTCCTCGATAACCGGCTGCGCGCCGTTATCTTCGAGCGTGAGCCCCAGCGCCTTTCCTAGGTTTCCCGGGCCGCGCGCCAGATTGACGTCCGGGGTCTCTCCGCGCCGGGCGTGGGCGATCTCGATGCCCCCAATAATCTCGCCGCCCCGCAGCAAGACGCCCTGGCCAGTGCCTTCGGGCGCACACACGAGGTTGCCATTGCGATGGATGCCGTAGGACGTATAGACGTAGAGCCGCCCGGGCGGGCCAAACATTGTGGCGTTGCGCGGGGTCATCCCATTGAAGGTGTGGGCTGCCTCGTCGTGTTCGCCGAGGTAGGCCTCGACCTCTGTGAGCCGCACCGCGACATCATGAAAGTGCACCACCGCGCCGAGGAGCTGCGGTGCGACGACGTCTGCGGGCTGGCTGAAATCAATCATGGTTTAGCGCTGAGTATACGTCCGGCCCGGCTGTGGGTTGGGAATCATCTCGTCAAGGCTCACCGCTGTGAGCCCCTTGGCCTCGAGGCCGTCGATGACGCAGTCGACCGCCGCGACCGTGGTCGGGTGAATATCGTGCATGAGAACGATGCTGCCTGCCTGCGCCTCGTTGACTGCGGTCTGGCACGTCTGCTGCGGGCTCTTCGTCTTCCAGTCGAGGGTATCGACGCTCCATAGGACCTGGGCGGCGCCGGCTTCACGCGTGGACTGCGCGACGGTGGCATTCGTGGCGCCGTACGGCGGGCGCACCCAGCGGCTGCCATGGCCGACGGCGGCGTTGATCGCGGCGTTGCCCGCCGCGATTTCCCGGTCCACGCTGGCCTTATCCATCTTGTTGAGTTCCTTGTGGCTCGCCGTGTGGTTGCCGATTGTGTGGCCTGCGGCCTCCATGCGGCGCAGCAGTTCCGGGTGCGCACTCGCGTTGGGCGCAAGGACGAAGAAGCTGGCAGTGACGTCGTGGCGGTCCAGGATGTCGAGCAACTGGGTTGTGCTGGCCGCGGGGCCATCATCGAAGGTGAGTGCCACACAGTTGGGGCACGCGGGGCGAGCGCTCTTGTGCTTCTTCTGGGCCTTGTCCGTTGCCGGAGCCTTCGGTCGTGGATCCGGCACGTAGGCACGTGCTTCACTCGGCAGGGCGTTATAGGCAGCAATCTCAGCGTCGCGCACTGCCTTGTCCCATGAGCCTTGCGCCTGCGAACTCATCTGCGCGAAGTCCTGTAGCGGATCCGCCTGTGCAGACGGCGCGGCAGCGAGAACAAGCGCGAGAAGAACAGCAGGAAGACGACGAGACACGGCAACACCTTTATGAAAACGACTGTAGGAAAGCTACAGTCTGCCATTTAAATCGGCGCATTTCCGCAGCGACACGGTAAAGGAGTTAACTAGTGGGGCAGAAGTGACGAAGATCCTGTGCCAGGAAAACTGGCAGCAACTCCCAGAAACCACGCAGCCGTGTGTGCGGCTCTCGTCAGCCACGCCCTCCATAATGAGTTCATGCGCTTGTGAGAGGGCGCATACCTTGAGAGAGATAGAGAGAGCCCCGGGTCCCGGGGTAGCGGCGTGAGACACCGCTTATGGGACACCTTTGAGAGAAAGAGTCACCGTGAGCCCCGACCGAATCGGTCGGGGCTCACGGTGGTTCTGGGCGCAGGAATCCTCGTGGAGGCGTTCCTCTACAAGCTAGAAACGCTTGATAAGGATGGAATAGCCGTGCGCGTCTGAGGCGGGGATGTCCGTGAAGCCGACGTGGCGGTAGAGACGCGCAGCGCGGGTGTTCGTGTCTTTCACGGACAGTGAGATGCCGGGGGCACCGAGCTCACGGGCGAGCTCCGTAGCGGCATGGAGGAGTGCGGTGCCAATGCCCTGACTCTTGTAGCGGCCTTCGACGGCGAGCGCGATCTCCGGTATGCCGGGCTCGGCGTGGCCATAGCCGTGGCGCTCGTCCGTGCCCCAGTTGAGCCAGACGCCGCCGGCGGGAATGTTGCCGCGCCAGGCGATGAAGCCGCCGCGCTCTGGCTGCCAGTCATCAACGTAGAAGGTGAAGTCCTCATCGAACTCGGCGGGCACGGTGCCGTGCTCATCGCCGAAGGTGTCCGTGAGGAAGTTGAGTCGTGCGATGTAGGTGCGGTCCGCTTCCGTAGTCGGGCGGAGCTCAAGACGATTGTCTGGGAGGTCGTCGGGATTATTGTCAGAATGTTCGGTCGACATAGTCATGCCACCCAGTCTAGGAGCTTTCTGTTGAGGAGCCTTCCCACTGGCGGTAGGCGCGGGCGTAGCGGCCGCCCAGTTCCATGAGCGAGGCGTGGTTGCCGTCCTCGACGATTTCTCCTTGCTCCATGACGATGATCCGGTCGGCCTCGCGGGCCTGGTCGAGGCGGTGGGCGACGACCAAGGTCGTGCGGCCCTCGGCGACGGTGCGGGCGGCGGACTCGAGGACGGCGGCGTGCTCAGAACCAGCCTCGGAGGTCGCTTCGTCCATGATGAGGACCGGCGGTTGGCGCAGGACCATACGGGCGAGCGAGATCTGCTGGGCGACCTCGGCGCTCACCTCGTTGTTGCCGGCTCCGATGGGAGTGTCGAGGCCCAGCGGCAGGTCGCGCTCCCAGGCGGCCGTGTCGGGCGTAAGCCCGACGGCGGCCAACGCTGAAAGGAGGGCGGCATCGGAAAGCTCGGGGCCTGCCATGTGGAGATCCTCGCGGAGCGTGCCGGAGAAGAGGTGGACGTCTTGGGTGACGAGCGCGACGTGCTGGGTGACCCAGGTGTTGGGCACCGTGGCGGTGTCGATGCCGCCCACGCGGATGCGGCCGGCGCTGGGATACTGCAGGCCCGCGACGAGCGCGGCGAGCGTGGACTTGCCCGCGCCCGAAGTCCCGACCAAGGCGGTCGTGGTGCCCGCGGCGAGTTCCAGATCGACGTGGCGGAGGACGGGCTCGCCGCCGGGGTAGGAGTAGGACAGGCCCTCGATGGTGACGGCCGGGGACGCGGTGAGAACCGGGCCCTCGGAGGTGCCCTCGTTGCCCGCGAGGGTGGCGAGGGAGACCGCGCGGCCGAGCGAGGTGACGGCGTACTGGATTTCGCCCGCGAAGAACAGGATGTTGAAGACGTGAATCTCCAGGCGCGTGACGAGCAGGACCGCGGCAGCGGCCTGGCCTTGGGTAATCCAGTCCCAGTGGACCATGGGCACGGACATCACGAGGGAACCGAGCAGGAGAATGCCGAAGGTGAGCGTGCCTTGGCCGATGATCCGGTTGACGAGCGGAACCTTATCGGCCCAGGCCTGGACGGTATCCCAGGACTGGCGCTCCATCCGGCGCGTGGCCCAGGGACCCAGGTGGTATTCGCGCAGGGTGGGCAGCGCGCGGATGGTGTCGAGCAGGATGTTATTGCGGGTCGCCTCGGAGGAGGAGACGTAATTGGCCACGGCAGGGATGTCGCGGATGGTGCCCTTGATAAACGGGTACATGATGGCGGCAGCCACGAGGAAGAGCAGGGCGTAGGCCGGATGGATGAAGAGCATGGTCACCGCCGTAATCGGCAGGATGAACAGCGTGATGGCGAGGCGCTCGCCCATCATGGACACGGCCATGACCACGTTATCGATGTCCTTGGACAGGCGGGTAATGACGTTGCCGGTGCCCAGCTCCATGATGCGCGGGACGGGGGCGCGCAGGACGGAGTCGAGCGCGTCCGTGCGCAGGTCCGTGGCCAGGCGCCGAGAGCGAGACTGGAGGAGGTAGCCGCCCACGGTGCGGCCGAGCTGCTCGGCGAGCAGCGCGAGACCGATGAGCACGAGAGCCGCAATCATGGCGGAACGACCGGACCCGAGGACGGGAAGCGACATTCCATTGATGAGGTCCACGATGCGCCCGAGGAGCTGCGAGCCGAGGTTCATCATGACGATGGTGGCGGCGAAGATGAGGGCAATGCGCCACAGCCAGCCGCGCGAGGGCGCGGACGGCAGGGACTTGAGCAGGCGCCACGACTCGCGCGGGGTGGCGGGGGCGAGGGCGTCGACGTGGCGGTTTCTCATAGCGTCACCACCTTGTCCGCGTTGGCGGCCCACGTGGCCGCAGAGGTAATGACGACGGTCGTGCGACCGGCCCGGAACTCCTTCGTGCGTTCCGCGACGGCGGCGAGAGTCAAAGAATCAAGGCCCGTCGTCGGCTCATCAAGCACGAGGATATCCGGGTTCGCCGCGAGCGCGCGGGCCAGGGCCACGCGCTGGCGCTGACCACCAGACAGGTTCAAGCCCGCCTCGCCAATGGGAGCGGCGGGCAGTTCGCCATGGGAGCCGAAGCCGCCCAGGCGGCGCACAATATCGGAGCACGCCGCGGCCTCGAGCGCGCCTTCGACGTCAGTGGCGGTGCCCTCCGGATCGATATTGTCCTCCAGTGTGCCCTCGAGGACGCTCACGCGGTGCGGCGGGCACAGCGCGCCGCGATGGCGCTGAAGATGCCGCGTCCATGCGGCGACCTGCGCACGCGCGGCCGGGGTCTGCGGGTTCCACACGACGAGACCGGTGACCTCGCCAGGATCCGCGTCTGGGAGCTCTTCGCCCTCGCCGAGCTCGTCCAGCAACGCGCCCACGCGCACGGCAGACGCCTTGCCACGCGACCACACCTCGGTGAGCATGCCCAGCGAATGACCCAAGGCGGTCATCGCGGGTGGAACGAGCATGGTGATCGTCATCATTCCGCCGGGGTTAATCGCGCCCTCGAAGGTCTGCCAGCCCGCCCACACGAGGATGCCGATGGCAAAAGAGGTGGGCACGAGTTGGCGTGCGAATTGCAGGACCGCCATGAGGTGGACCTCGGCGAGCATGGCATTTAGGGCCGTTGCTGCCGATGCCCCGTAGCGCTCCCGCGCCACCGGCCCCGCACCCAGGCCTTTGACCACGCGGTTTCCTTGCGCCACGTCCGTGGCGATGGCGAGCGAGGCGGCCTGCGTGGAGCGGCGCTTCGCCGCCGCGTGGGAAAGCGGGCCGGCTGTCGCCCACGAGGCCAGCGCGGTGCAGACGGCGCCCACGGGCATGGCGATGGCCACTTGCCAGGAGATGGGGGCGATGACGATGACGCCGCCGGTGAGGTAACCCACCATCATGATGGGGAAGTTGAGGATCTGCTTGAGCTTGCCCACAAAGTCCGAGTCTTCGTCCACCGTGTTGAGTAGGCGTCCCGGATTGAGCGCGGCGGGAGAGGCCAAAAGACGGTCGAGCAGACCTAAGCGCAGCGTGTGCGTGGTGCGCGTCTGCGACATATCCGTAAAAGCATCCGCGGAGGCCTCGGAGAGATACTGCACGTAGAGGATCACCATGACGGCGAGAACCGGAAAACCGAGCGTCCCCCAGGAGGTCTCGGTGAAGGCATGCTCGGTGGCCTGGCCGATGAGCAGCGAGGTGAGCGCGCCGATGGGCGCGGAGATGACCATCGTGACGAGGATGCCAATGACGCCGCGCGGCTGCGCCACGAGCAGGCGGCGCGTCGCGCGCGTGGGATCGTCCCACGGCGTCGTGGAGATAAGGGAGGGGTCATCGTGCGGCGGATCATCCGGCACGTACCACGCCCACGTTTTCAGACGCGGGTAGAGACGGGGCTGAGAGCTCATGGCTCCCAATCTTAAAGTGTCCTCGTCCTCACGAGTACTCCCTAGAAGTACTCATTACGGGTGCTAGGACAGGAAGTAGCTCGCGACGTCTGTGCCGTTGAATTCGCGCTGCGTGCCGTGGGTATCGACGGAACGGAACAGGGAACCGGAGTCGATGGCGTCGCGGAGGAGATCAACGCGGGCGACAGGGTCATCGACCACTGCGCCCGCGTCAAAGTAAAAGACGTCGCCGTTTTTTAAAGTGACGGTCAGAGCTTCGATAGCCATGCGCGGTACCTCCAGTGTTGCCAAGAACCAGGTGAGAAGATCACATCTCAGATTGGGGTCTATGCAACCATTGGGGTGCGATAACTTGCAATTCGCAGTGATCAAGGCAACCCGCGCAGGGCCCCGAATGCACACATTTTGCGCCCATCCGGGGGTAAAGGACTACTTATTATCCTCGTCGAGACGGTGCTTGGCGCCGTCGAATTTCTCGTCCACGCCCTTGCGCTCGGCCTCAGCCTCGATGCGGTCGGCCGTGGTAGTGGAGCCCTCCTCGCGCAGCTTGGCAATCTGCTCGTCGATGTCGCCCAGCAGCTTCTCATCGCGCTCGACAACGCCTTCCTCGGCGAGATCGCTGTGGACGGCAGCCTTGTCAGCCGGGGTATCGGCGAGATCATCGGCTGCCGAGGTGGACGTGTAGACCAGCGTGGAGCCCTGGACCTTGTCTGCGCCGAATTCCTCGACGCGCGGCGGCTCGGTGGCCGGGGTGTCGTTCTTGCGCAGCCAGTAGTACACGCCGCCAGCGATAGCGGAGATCACGGCCAGCACGGCCGCGATGGGCCAGAACTTCGAGCCTTTCTCCTTCTTCGCGGCGCGGGCCTGGGCCTTCTTCAGTGCCTTGGCGCGGGCCTTTTCGATCTTCTTCGAGACCTGCTTGTTCTTCTTAAACAGCTGCTTCTGGGTGCGCTTGGATTCCTTGCGGGCTTGCTTGGTTGCGGCCTTGGCCTCCTTGCGCGCCTCCTTGACCTGGGTGCGGCCAGCCTTCTTGGCTTCTGCGACGCGGTTGCCCAATTCCCCGGCGACCTCTTCGCGGCGGTCTGCGAGCTCCGCCAACGTGCGCTCCAGACGAGCATGCGCCGCCTTGGTGACGCTGCCCGCCTCCTTGCGGGAACGCGGGAAATTATCGTCCAGGGAGCTCGACGCGGTCTCCGCGGCGGTGGCGAGCGCGTCGTAGGCCTCGCGTTGTTTGTCCTCGCGGTACTCGGCGAACTTGGCCCATGCGGACTGTGCAGCCTTGAGGGCCGGTCCGATGTAGGTCGGGTTCATGGTGGTCTCCTTTTTTGCTTGATTCGCTACCTCACCCAGCGTACTTATCTTCCGGACTCTGGGTGGGGGCGTATCTGGACCGAACTACAGGCCGATTTTTATTCGTGCACTTTTCACCTAATTAACAAGCGTGTGCACTATTCATTGGTGATATTAAAAATATAAGGGTTCCACCAAAAGTGAACAGCTTGGTACGTTTTTGCATCAACACACCCCGTCTACCAGGAAGGATGATCTATGGTTCCGCGCTTCTCGGCCTCCGCGCCGCTAGACCTTTTGGAGCAGCGACCCGCGCGCACCGCCCAGCGCGTCGCATTGTCCTTCGAAGTCATCCCGCCCCGTCACGACGCGGATGACGCCAAGATCGCCGGGCTCATCGATACGCTCGCCCGCTTCGATCCGGACTATGTGGCGGTGACGAGCTCCCGTCGCTCTGGCTGGCTTGAGGGCACCGCCGCCTTTATCGAGCGCATCAGCTACGCCACGGATATGCGCCCGCTCGCGCACCTGGCCTGCACGGCCGGCCCCACGCACGAGCTCGAGGGCTGGATCGACCGCCTCGTCGACTCCGGGGTCCGCGGCCTCCTCGCCCTACGCGGGGATCTGCCGGAGGGGGAAACTGCGCTCCCGCCTGACCATCTCCCGCATGCCGATGCCCTCGTCCGCCTCATTCGCCAGCGTGAGACTGAGCAATTCGCACGCTTTGCAGCCGGCAGGCTCGCCGTGGGCGTCGCGTGCTACCCGGGCGGCCACGCGGAATCCGCCAGCCCCGACGAGGACCTCGATGTCCTGCTCACCAAGCAACGCCTGGGCGCGGACTTCGCCATCACACAGCTCTTCTTCGACGCGGAGGACTTCCTGCGCTTCCAGCAGCGCGCCCGGCTCGCCGGGGTCCACATTCCGCTTATCCCGGGCATCATGCCCATGACCAGCCTGGCCCGGGTCCACCGAATGTCTGAGCTTTCCGGCGTGCCCGTGCCAGACCGCCTTGAGCGGCGCCTGCGCGGGGACCCCACCGCGGGCCTCGAACTCACGGTCCAGCTCGCCGGCGAACTCTTCCGCGGCGGTGCCCCGGGCCTGCACATGTACACCCACAACGACGCTGAACTTACCACCACTATCTTGTCAGAAATTGGAATCCACCCATGAGCACTCCTCACTCCACCCCGTTTACTGCACCTTTCCCCTCCGCCACCATCCAGGGCTACCCGCGCATCGGCGCCCAGCGCGAGCTCAAGTTCGCGCTCGAGGCCCTGTGGTCTGGCCGCGCCAGCGAAGAGGACTTCCTGGCCGCGAGCCGTGCGCTCCGTATAGATACGTATGCGCGCCTTCGCGACGCCGGCCTGAACGAGGACTACGCCATCCCCGCTGACGGCGCCGTCTACGACCACGTGCTCGAGACCGCGCTCACCGTCGGCGTCCTTGGCACCCACAAAGAGGTTTCCCTCGCTGAGGAATTCACCCTCGCGCGCGGCAATGATGCCCAGCCCGCGCTCGAGATGACCAAGTGGTTCGACACGAACTACCACTACCTCGTCCCGGAGATTGCCGACGGCGCCGTCTTTATCCCGCGTCCCGAGCGCACGCTTCGTCTCGTCGAGGAGGCCCGCGCCGCCGGTCACACCATCCGTCCTGCCCTCGTCGGCCCCGTCACGCTGCTCGCCCTGTCCAAGCAGGCGGACGGTGCCACGTCCCAGCCGCTTGAGCATCTCGATGCCCTCGTTGAGTCCTACCGCACAGTCCTCGCCGCCCTCGCCGACGCCGGCGTCGAGTGGGTTGAGCTCACCGAACCCGCCGTTGTCGCGGACCTCGCCGTCGCCGACGACGCGACCCTCGCACAGCACATCGCTGCAGCCTACGCCCAGATCCTCGGCGCTGAGCAGCGCCCGCAGGTTCTCGTCTCCACTCCTTACGGCGCCGCCCGCGCCGGACTCGCCGCGCTTGCCGATGCCGCCCCCGAGGCGCTCCATGTCGACCTCGCGGTCGGCACGCTCGCGCAGGAGCCGGACTACGTGCACCGTGTGGCCTCGCTCCGCGATATCCACCTCGTCGCCGGCCTCATCGACGGCCGCAACGTGTGGGCCGCGGATCTGCGCACGCTGCGGAACACGCTCGAGCAGCTCGGGGACGCGGTCTCCGTGTCCACTTCCACGAGCCTGCTCCACGTTCCGCACACGGTGGCGGCGGAAACGCACCTGCCCGTCGACGTCGCGCCCTGGCTCTCCTTCGCGGACGAGAAGGTCGCCGAGGTCGTGGCGCTGGCCGCCGGACCCCTCGATGCCCCGGAGGCCTACGCCCAGGCGGACCGCGCTGTGCGCACCCGCGCCGCCTCGGAGCGCACGCATGATGCCGCCGTCGCTGCTCGCACTGCGGCCCTGCAGGCAGGCGAGGTGCAGCGCCAGCCCCTCTATGCCGAGCGTGCTGAGACGCAGAAGTCCCTGGACATCCCGCTGCTGCCGACCACCACTATTGGTTCCTTCCCGCAGACGCAGGAGATCCGCCAGACGCGTGCGGCCCACAAGGCGGGGGAGATCACGGCCGCCGAGTACGAGGAGGCGCTCAAGGACGAAGTCCGCGCGGTCGTCGAACTGCAGGAGCGTCTGGGCCTCGACGTCCTCGTCCACGGCGAGCCGGAGCGCAACGACATGGTGCAGTACTTCGCGGAGCTGCTTGACGGCTTCGTGGTCACCGACAACGGCTGGGTCCAGTCCTACGGCTCCCGCTGCACACGTCCGCCGCTGGTCGTGGGCGATATCTCCCGCCCGCGCGCGATGACCGTCGAGTGGTCTGCCTTTGCGCAATCGCTGTCCACGAAGCCGGTCAAGGGCATGCTCACCGGCCCGGTCACCATCCTCGCGTGGTCGTTCAACCGTGACGACGTGCCGCTGTCCGTTTCCGCGGATCAGCTGGGCATCGCGCTCGCGGACGAAGTCCACGACCTGGAGCAGGCCGGCATCGACATCATTCAGATCGACGAGCCCGCCCTGCGCGAGCTGCTACCGCTGCGCGAGGAACGCCGTCCGGAGTACCTCGCCTGGGCCGTGCGCGCCTTCCGCCTCGCCGCGCTCGACGCCAAGCCGACGACGCAGATTCACACGCACCTGTGCTACTCCGAGTTTGGCCAGATCATCGAGGCCGTCGCCGCGCTCGATGCGGACGTCACCTCTATCGAGGCCGCGCGCTCCCGCATGGAGCTTCTCGCCGACGTGGACGAGCGTTTCTACTCCGCACTCGGCCCGGGCATCTATGACATCCACTCGCCGCGCGTGCCGTCCGTCGCCGAGATGGCCGAGCTCATCCGAGCGGCACTGCGCCACTTCCCGCTTGAGCGCCTGTGGGTTAACCCGGACTGCGGCCTCAAGACCCGCGGCTATGCCGAGACCGAAGCAGCACTGCGCAACATGGTGCTCGCTCGCGACGAGGTTCGTGCGACAGTGTCCGTCACCGTTTAGCGTCCCGCCTTCGTACCCCATCGCATCTCACTCCTCGTGCGGTGGGGTTTCTTCATTGACGAATGGCAGCGCATGCTCGAGTCTTGGGACTTTGTCCGTAGGAGCGTGGATGATGCGTTCGCGCTGGATTCGAACCGAGCGTGAGCATGGCACAGCTTTTCGAGGGCAACAGTGATATCTCAGGGGCGATGCCATGGCGGACGCGGTGGTCATTACCACGGGCGATAGGGCCTACCGCCGTCCCGACGGTATTGCCGTTGTGCCGCTCGCGCTGCTGGGGATGTAGAAAACTGAGTGCTTAGAAAGTGAGCTCGTCGAGGGAGGCGAGATCACCGCGACCGGCGCGGTCGAACCACAGCGCATCGAGGCCCGCAGCTCGGGCGCCTTCGACGTCATTGGCGAGCGAGTCGCCGACCATGAGGGTCTCGGCGGGGGAGGATTCCATAATCGAACACGCTGCGAGGTAGGCCTCGCGGTGCGGTTTGGGCGTGCCGAGCTCGACGGTGGGGATGAGTACAACGAAGTCGAGGTCCAGCCCGGTCGCGGCGAGCTTGCCTTGCTGCATGTCGCGCGCCCCATTGGTGAGCACGCCCACCTTGAGACCGGCGGCATGGGCCCGCTCGAGGACCAGTAGGGCATCCGGGAACGCCCGCCAGTTGCGGGCATAGGCCGCAAGGTAACCGTCGTAGGCAGCGAGCGCTTCGGCCTCGGTCATCTCGGGGCGGTTGAGGAAGTCGCGGCATCGGCCAGCTCGCTGACCGGGGTGGCTCACCTCGCCGCGTTCGTAGGCGGCAAACCATTTCTTCTCCAGCTCGCGGAAGCGCGCGTGCTGGCCGGTGGGCAACCCGAGCGAGACGCACCATTCGTCGACGCCGTCACGCAATGCCCCCTGATGGTCGAGGAGAGTGTCGTCCAGATCAAAGAGAATGGCCTTATACATGGTGCATATCCTACGGTGCGCAGCCGTGATCGCTCTCGGCATTACTTTCGATCCGCCCTCATGTCGGGAAATTCTTTATGATGGTGGACATGACTCAGAAGACCGCAACTGCAACCATGCACACGAATCACGGTGACATCGTCATCGACTTGTATGGCAACCACGCCCCTGTCACCGTTGAGAACTTCATCGGCCTGGCACAGGGCACCAAGGACTACTCCACCCAGAACGCCAAGGGCGAGCAGTCTGGCCCGTTCTACGACGGCGCCATCTTCCACCGCATCATCGACGGTTTCATGATCCAGGGCGGCGACCCGACCGGCACCGGTACCGGCGGCCCGGGCTACCAGTTCCAGGATGAGTTCCACCCGGAGCTTCAGTTCGACCGTCCGTTCCTCTTCGCCATGGCCAACGCTGGCCCGGGCACCAACGGCTCCCAGTTCTTCATCACCGTGGCGCCGACCCCGCACCTCAACAACCACCACACCATCTTCGGTGAGGTCACCGATGAGGCCTCCAAGAAGGTCGTCGCTGAGATCGCCGGCGTTCGCACCGGCTACGCTGACCGCCCGGTTGATGATGTCGTTATCGAGTCTATCGACATCGCTTAAGTGAGTTAGCGCTTCACGAGCGTGCAAGCCCGCGCCTGCCACTACTGGCAGCGCGGGCTTTGATGGTTTTAGCCGACCAGAAGCCACGCGAAGAAGCCTGAAGAAGACCAGAAGAAAATAAGGACATCTCCATGACCATCAAGGAATGGACCCGGACGTACGCCAAGGTTGCGCCCGCGTCGACGGTGCTCGTGCTCTTCTGCACGGCAGCATGGATTATCTCAGCCATCCAGGCGCGTTCGATTTCGGGTGCCTACTACGACTCGGAGTTGGCAACAGAGTGGACGCTGTGGGGGCCTGCGGTTCTTGCGGGCGGCGCCGATTGGTTGCGTCCCGTGACGTCCATGTTTATGCACCTGGATCTGGGCCACCTCGCGGTCAATATGATCTTCCTCGTTCTCATTGGCAGGGAAGTGGAGCGATGGCTGGGCAGCGCGCTCTATACGGCGGCCTATGTGTGCGCGGGATTGGGCGGCAGTTTGGCCATCTTGTGGAATGCCTTCGACCAGCCGACAGTGGGAGCATCCGGTGCACTTTACGGGCTTATGGCGCTCATGGTGGGGGTCTACCGGGCGAAGGGACTCGACCTGCGGGCGCCACTCTTCCTTATCGCTGCCAACGTTGTCTATACCGCTATGACACCGGGCGTCTCGCTGTGGGGGCACGTGGGCGGGCTCGTGACGGGGCTGGTGTTGTTGCCGTTCCTCCGGGCGCGCCGGGTGTGGGTGCGCTGGCTCGGTGTTTTTATTGTGGGGATCCTTGTGATTGCGGGGATTGGACTGCGAGCAGCAGTTTGGGGATAACCTCCGCGTGTTTTCCACGCGGACAAGTGTGCGAAATCTTTCCACATCAGTTATCCACATTGTGGATAACTACATTTTTGTAATTTACCGAACATCCGAACGGAGTTTTCCCTGATCGCGCAGGGTGCAGAGCCGGGTGTGGGAAAAAAACCACAGTGTGAAAAGGGGGATTGGGGAATTCCACAGGGTGTGGAGAAACCTGTTGAATTCTACTATCCACACCTTTATCCCCAACCTGTGGATAACTTTTCCTGCACCGTGTGGAAAGTGTGAAAATGCCCCCGTCCCACAAAAACACATTCTTGTAATTTGACTGTTGCACGCACCGTGTCAAGCCCCGTGTTTTCTAGAGGGTAGTTTTCTGGTTTTGGGTTAGGTCAGGCGACTATGTTCGTGGTGGAGAGTGCGTTCCAGTAGGCGGTCTCGTAGTCGACGGGGCTGGTGTGGCCCAGGGCTGAGTGGAGTCGGTGGTTGTTGTACCAGCCGACCCAGTTGGTGATGGCTTTCTCGGTTTCGTCGAGTGTGGTGAAGCCTGTGGGGTGGATGCTGACGTTGTGGATGCATTCTCCCTTGTAGAGGCTGTTTATGGCCCCTGCTAGGGCATTGTCATAGGAGTCGCAGTATTGGACCCCTCGGTCACTGTGGTGAATAAGCTGGTCAACACGCTGGTCCTGCCGGAGCCGGGAGGGCGTCTGATGGTTTGTGTGTGGAGTTCCATTCCGCATAAGCAGACAAGCCAGAATGACTACTATGGTACGACGAGACTCGGCCGATAAGGCTAAGATTGATGCGATTGAGGAAAGTTGCTTGCTAACCCGGAAATCGCGAAGCTGTTTGACGAACTAGGCACGTCGCCGACGGACGCCGACCACAGCCGCGAGCGCAGCGGCCCCCAGCAGGGCGAGGGGAATCACGGTTGCCAGGGGGGAAGCCGGTACGGTCATTGGTGTGCGGCCGGTCGAGCGGTCGTAGGCGGCGCGCGCAGTAGCTGCAAGTAGCACATCAACCTGTGACGCTAAACAAATAGCTATAGGAATTGCTATGTCACTAGCTATTTGCATTGCTATGTTTTGTCTTCACCGGCAGTAGCCGAAGTTGGTCAGCCCAATCGGAAGTAAGTATATCGGACTATACTTGACAGTGTTTAGTTTGCTATACTATCGTTGTGACGAAGCGGAAAGACATTCTTAAAAACATCGCCGACTTTGCAAAAAGAACGGGTCAAACGCTCACGATTAAAGAGGGCGGTAACCATACTCGAATCTGGGTTGGCGAGAAGTACACCACCGTGGGGCGCCATAAGGAGATTGACAATCTCATGGCTCGTAAAATCTACAAGCAAATCGGAATGGAACAGTAGGACATGAATACGTTTACTGCCTGTGTTGAGCGCGGCGAGAACTGGTGGGTTGCCCAGCTAGTCGAAGACCCTGGCGTTATCGTTCAGGCGCGTCGTCTTGACCAGATTCAAGAAGAAATCCGTGACGCTCTCGCCCTTTTCCCGGAGCTTACCGATTCGCCCGAAACAGCTATCGTTCATCTTGACCTTGTTGGTGAAGTAGAGCAACAAGCTCAAGCTACCCGCGACCAACTTGCCGCCATCCGCGAGCGTGAAGCTCATGAGCTTGCCAATATGTCGCAACATGCTCGGCGGCTAGCGGATGGTGGGTACAACTACCGCGATATCGCCTACCTTCTTGGCATCACCTACGGCAGGGTGGGGCAAATACTCAAAGCGAAAACCAGCACTGCCTAAGTATGCGCGGCAGCTGCAAGCAGCAGGAGTACTCCGTGGCTTGGCCGCTTCGCGTCTGGAGAGTGGTGGTGGTTTGTGTATTTTTGCGGTTTGGGGTGGATGATTCGTATTTGTGGCGACGCTTCAGCTCACACCATGAGCCACTGGGACGGTGAGGAGAGAGGGGGTATCGGAAAGCACAAAAAGGCGCCCTGGGTTTCCCAGGGCGCCGTGAGAGGGCAGGGAGGCGGTTAGCGCCAGCCCATCGTCATGAGGAGGCCGACGATGGCGAGGCCGAAGCCGATGCCATAGTTCCAGGGGCCGAGCTCGGCCATGAACGAGATATCCTCGCCGGCGAGGTAGTTGACGATGATCCAGGCGAGGCCGAGGATCATGAGGCCCAGCATGAGGACGATGTACCACTTTGGTGTGCCCTCGTTATTGATTTTGACCGGGGTGCGGTTGGCTGAGGTGCTCGTGACCTGAGGGGTCGAGCTCTTCGAAACCTTAGACTTCGGCATGGTGTACCTTCACTTTGATGTGCGGTGGGAGTTATTTCCTTGAATACGACTACTGTACCAGCAGCTTTAGCTCACGCTTAGCGGCCACCATTCGTAACCGAGTTGAAGGCGTTGCCCAAATCGCTGAGGAACTTCCATTCGCGGATTTGGATATCGGCGTCCTTACGGATGGTTTGGCCAGACTGGGCGGAGGACCATGCGATGCGGCCAGCGTCCGTGGGCACCGGCGTGTTGACGACCTCGCCCTTGGTGAACGAACCGGTCCAGCCCAACTGCTTGAGGGCCGACTTGGCATCGGACTCCGTCATGCGGACGAGATCGGGCACCGCAATGAGCATGCCGTTGGAGACTTGGAGGGTGATGGTGTCGCCCGCCTTGGCGTTCGACGTATCCGGCATGGAGAGCACCGTGCCTTCCGGCTTGGTGGAGTCTACCATCTGGATCTGAACCTTGAGATCCTGGCCCTCGAGGGTGGACTTGGCGTCCTCGACGTTGAGGCCCTTTATATCCGGAACGGAGACATCCTCCGGGCCGGTAGACACGGTGATGCGGACCTTGGAACCCTTGGACAGCTGGGATCCACCCGCGGGGTTCTGCGAGATGATCTGGCCCGTAGGGATGTCTTTATTGGATTCCTCGGTGACGGTGTCATCGAGCTCCAGGCCTGCGTCCGTGAGGGCTTGGGTGGCCTCGTCGACGTTCATGCCCGTGATATCCGGAACGTCCGTGATCTCCTTGCCGGAGGACACGGTGAGGATGACCGTGGAGTTCTTTTGCAACTCCGAGCCTGCCGCAGGGTTGATGCGGATGGCGCGGTCGCGCGCGACGTCGTCATTCGGCTCTTGGTTTACCTGGACGAGCAGGCCCATCTCCTCGAGTTCCTTGACGACCTCGGCGCGGGGGCGGTTCTCGACCTCGGGGATGATGACCATGTTTGCCTGGCGCGCGGCCTCGGCGCGGCGGTCAGCTTCTTGCTGCTTGAGGTCCCGGGAGTTCTGGTAAAAGTCCCAGCCGAAGTAGCCCACGGTTCCGATGAGCGCGGCGGCGAGCAGAGCAGCCAGCCACTTGAGGCCGGAGCCAGACTTCTCAGTGCCCGTGGGGCGCGTCGAAGCGACCGGCGCGTGCGTGATCGTCGTCGGTGCGTCGTCTTCTGCGGAAATGTGCGTGCGCGCGGCTTGGGTGACGGCGCCGCGGGAGAGGCGCTCGAGATCGCCGGCCATCTCCCATGCGGACTGGTAACGGTCTGCCGGGTGCTTGGCCATGGCGGTGAGCACGACGGCGTCGATATTGACGCGCTGGGTGGGGGAGAGTTCCTCGATGTACTCGGACGGCGGAACCGGATCCTCCTGGACGTGCTGGTAGGCGACGGCGAAGGGGGTCTCACCTTCAAAGGGCGTGCGGCCGGTGACGGACTCGTAGAGCACGCAGCCGAGCGCGTAGACATCGGAGCGGGCGTCCGCCGTCTTGCCGCGGGCCTGCTCCGGCGAGAGGTATTGCGCGGTGCCGATGACAGCGGAGGTCTGCGTCATGGCGGACGTCGAGTCATCGAGGGCACGAGCGATGCCGAAATCCATGACCTTCACCTGGCCGGTGTTGGTGAGCATGATATTCGCCGGCTTGACGTCGCGGTGGATAATGCCGGCCTCGTGGGAGGCCTGGAGCGCGTCCGCGACCGGCTTGAGGATTTCCGCAGCCTCCTCCGGGGTCATGGGGCCGTCTTCGGTGATGATGTCGCGCAGCGTGCGGCCGTTGACGCGTTCCATCACGATGTACGGGATGGCAACATTGGAGGACATGTCCTCGCCGGTGTCGAAGACCTGCACGATATTGGGATGATTGAGCTTGCCGGAGTTCTGGGCCTCTCGGCGGAAGCGCTCACGGAAGTTGACGTCCCGTGCCATTTCGGGGCGCAGCATCTTTACCGCTACGCTGCGGCCGAGGCTCGTGTCCTCGGCGGCGTACACCTCCGACATGCCGCCGGAGCCGATGACCTCGCCAAGCGAATAACGGTCATTGAGCATTACTTCTGCATACCTTCCTGACAAGTTCCTTAACGGTGACTTGCCATATTAAAGAGTCGCGCTGGGGTTTGTTGCGAAATGCGTCGGGTTAACGCTTAAAGAGTCTAATGGGTTGACCTCAGTTTCCACGGTATTGGGAGCCTCCGTGGTTGTGGGAGCTTGCGTGGTGAACTCGGGTTGTTCCTCCTGCGTCGTTTCATCCACGGGAGCGGGCGGCTTCTGCTCTTCCTCCGCAGGCGGCTCAGCCGGAGCCTTCGTCTCCGTCACGGTGGGTGCCTCGTGCGTGCGGTGTGTGGGCGTGCGTTGGGACTTGGTCGGTGCTGCCGGAGCCGTGGAGCGATCAGGTTGCTCGTCTTCCGTCGACGAAACGGTTTCCGTGACGACGATGGGATCTGCGGAGGTCGGCTCTGTTGATTCGCCGTCGTCACCGCCGGTGAGTGCCGTCGCTGCCCAAATGCCGCCGCCGAGGAGGGCAGCGGCGCCGAGGATCCAGGGGAGGATGGGCTTTTTCTCTGAGACCGCGACTGCGGCCGGTTGCGTCGTGGTGGGCTGCGCCGCATTGGCGAGCATCTCCGTCGACGCGGTGGGTGAGGGCGGCTCGGCGATATCGGGAACCGGAGCGCCGGCCGGCTCGGGTGGACGCTTGCCAAAACGAACCTGGGAGATGGCGAGCGCGAACTCGTTGCCATCCGCGTAGCGGCGCGCGGCGTCCTTGCGCAGCGCGATGCCGATGAGCTCGCGGGCCTGCGCGGAAATTGTGGTGGGCAGCGGCTCAGCGACCTTGGAAATGTGGGCGAGCGCGACGGACACCGACGAGTCGCCCGAGAAGGGCCGCTTGCCAGAGAGCATCTCGTAGCCGACGACGCCGAGCGAGTAGACGTCCGAGGCCGGGGACACTGCGTGGCCTTGGGCTTGCTCCGGGGAGACGTACTGCGCGGTGCCCACGACCATGCCGGTGCGGGTGAGCGGGACAGCGGCCGCGGCCTTCGCGATGCCGAAGTCGGTGACCTTCACCTGGCCGTTTTGCGTGATGAGCAGGTTGCCTGGCTTGATGTCGCGGTGGACCATGCCCATGCGATGGATCACGGAGAGACCGTGCGCGGCCTGTTCCATGACGTCGAGGGCGAGTGCCTCGGGCAGCGCGCCTTCGCGGGCAAGGAGGTCCGCGAGGGACTCGCCGCGGACGTATTCGAGCGCCATGAAGCAGAACATGGCGCCGTTCGTGTCCTTGAGCTCCCGGTAGTCGTAGGTGGCGACGACGTTGTCCGAGTCGATCTGCTGGGCGGACTGTGCCTCGTTGCGGAAGCGGCCGAGAAATTCTTTGTTGTCCGAGAATTCCGGGCGCAGCACCTTGATGGCGACCTCGCGCTGGTGGACGTTGTCATCCGCGAGCCACACGGTGGACATACCGCCGTGGCCGATGACCCACTGGAGGGTGTAATCGGAGCCGATGAGCTCTTGCAAGCGTTCCTGTTCCATGGGCGACTAGCCCTCCGTTCCGGTGTAAGCGCGCAGGATTGCGCGGCCGATGGGGGACGAGACTTGGCCGCCGGTGGCGCCCTCGCCGAGGTGGCCGCCGTCCTTGACGACGACGGCGACGGCGATGTCCTTCTCCGGGTCGTAGGCGACGTACCAGACGTGCGGGGGAAGTCCATCTCCGTGCTCGGCCGTGCCCGTCTTCGAGGCAAAACCGTTGCCGTCATAGCCGTAGGTGGCCTGCTCAGAGCCGAACATGAGGTCCTGGATGGTTGCGGCGGTCTCCTCGGAAATGGCGGTGGCGGCGACCTTGGGCTTGGTGACGGTGACGTCTTCCATCTGGGCGTTGGTCACCTTGTTGACGAGGTACGGCGTCATGCGCACACCCTTGTTGGCGATGGTGGAGGCCATGCTTGCCGCTTGGAGCGCGGACATGGTGACGTCGCGCTGGCCGATGGCGGACTGCGCGGTGGCGGAGGCATCCGCGAGATCGCCCAGCGTGCCGGAGGACATGTCGACACCCAAGTCATAGTCCTGGCCCACGCCGAAAGCGTCTGCGTACTTGCGCAGTTCGCCCGCGCCGATGGACTCGCTCATCTCCACAAACGCGGTATTGCACGACAGGGAGAAGGCGGTGCGCAGCGTGACCTGCGCGGAGCCGCCGCACATCTGGTTGCCGTAGTTGGTCAGCGTCGTCACGTTGTCGGGTAGCGTGATCGAATTTTGGCCCGTGAGCGTCGAGTCCGGCGTGAAGCCGTTGTTGAGTCCCGCGGCCGAGGTGATGATTTTAAAGATCGATCCGGGAGGCAGTGTCTCCTGCGTCGCGTGGTTGATGAGCGGGTTGCCAGGTTGCTCCTGGAGCTGCGCCCACGTGTCCGCGCCGGTGTCCTCGTTGGTGACGTCCGCGGCGGAATAGCTCGGCGAGGACGCGAGCGCGAGGATCTTGCCGGTCGAGGGCTGGAGGGCCACGGCCGCACCGTTGTAGCCAGCGTTCGTGAGCTGGTCGTACGCGAACTGCTGGAGCTGCGGGTCGATGGTGACCTCGACGTTCGCGCCGAGCGGCTGCTTGCCGGAGAGCTGGTCGAGCCAGTTCTGGCCCATGAGTGAGTCGTCCGTACCGTTCAAGACGTTGTTATACGAGGACTCGAGTCCCGAGGCGCCGAACTGCGAGGACAGGTAGCCCGTGACGGGCGAGTAGGCTGCCGATGCCGCCGGGTAGCTGCGGGTATAAATTCCCTCCGCGTCCGCAGTGGACTGGGCGAGCACGGTGCCGCCGGAGTAGATCTGCCCGCGCGGGGTGGTCTGCATTTCGTAGAAGCCACGCAGGTTCTTGGGGTTATCCGCATACTTCTCATCGGAGAAAGCCTGGACGACGGTGAGCCGCACGAGCAGGATGGCGGTCAACAGGATTGCAAAGATCGCAGCGAGCCGGATCGACTTGTTCATCGGTGTGCCTCCTGGACGGCCGGGAACATGGACGTATCGCTGGACTGCGCTGCGGTGTGCTCGACCGCGGGCCTGCGCGCGGAATTGGAGATGCGCAGCAGGATGCCCAGCAAGATGTAGTTAGCCATGAGAGAGGAGCCGCCCGCGGACATGAACGGGGTCGTGAGACCCGTCATGGGCAGGAGTGCGGAGATGCCGCCGGTGACGACGAAGACCTGGATGGCGATGGTGAGCGCGAGGCCCGCCGCGACGAGCTTGCCGTACGTGTCGCGCACGCGCAGCGCCGTGTGGAAGCCGCGGGAGCACAGTATGCCGAAGAGGATGAGCACCGCGCCGAGACCGATGAGACCGAACTCCTCGCCGATGCCCGCGAGGATGAAGTCCGAGTGCGCCACGGGGACGATTTCCGGGTGACCTTGGCCCAGACCCGTGCCGGTGATGCCGCCGGAGGACATGCCAAACAGCGCCTGCGAGAGCTGGTATCCGCCGGAATCATAATTGCCCAAAGGATCCAAGAAGTTGGAGAAACGGTTCTGGATCTTGTCCGAGATTTGGTAGATGCCGTAGGCGCCGATGGCGACCAGGAAGAGACCGATGGCCAGCCACGAGACGCGGCCGGTGGCCATGTACAGCATGCCCAGCACCGTCGAGAAGAGGAGCAAGGCCGGACCAAAGTCGTTGGAGATGCCCATGATGGCAATCGCGATGGCCCACACCACGAGGATGGGCGCGAGATCGCGCAGGCGCGGGAGCGAGACGCCGAGGAACTTATAGCCCGCCACGGTAAACAGGGAGCGCTTCTGCGTGAGCAGCATAGCGAAGAACAAGATGAGCAGGATCTTCGACAGCTCGCCCGGCTGCAAGGAGAAGGGCCCCAGCCACAGCCAGATGCGGGCTTCGGCATCCGGCGGCTGCGGCCACACGAGCGGCAGGGCGAGAAGGATAAGACCGAGCGCACCCAAGATGTAGGAGTATCGCGTGAGCGATTTGTGGTCGCGGAGGAGCACGAGGACGAGGACAAAGAGCACGATGCCCGCGATGGTCCACATGATTTGGCGCGACGCGAGTCCCCAGCCATTGGCGAGGTCGAGGCGTGCAAGCATGATAAGTCCCATGCCGTTGAGCACGGCGACGATGGGCAGCATGATTTGGTCCGCCCACGGCGCGAGGAAGCTGAGCGCTATGTGTGCGACGGCGAAGACGCCCACGAAGCCGCCAATGAGATAGAACAGTTCCGTGGTGAGTGAATTGCCTTGAGAGAGTTCGAGAGCGACGAGAATAAAGGAGAATACGACCGTGGCGAGGAGCAGCAGCCCCAGCTCGGTCCCGCGAAAACGGGCCTTCATTTACTTCACCTCCCGGCAGTTAACTCCCGGTTCAGATTGGATTGTGGATGTGGGCGACGGAGCCGCCGATGACGACGGCTGAGCAGACGAAGCAGCGGACGGCGCAGCAGACGTGGTAGCCGACGGGGTGGCCGAGGCCGAGCGCTTGGGGGCATCGGCAGGCTTTGTCGACGCCTCGCACACCGGCAGGGTCTTCTCCGCCAGGCGCACGAGCTGTCCCTGTACCTCGTCATAGGAGCCGGCGCCGAGGTTGGCCGCCGCGCTGCGCTCCGAGGCCGGAAGGGCCTCGAGCGTGAACGGGGAAAAATCGCCCGTGCAGTCCGCCGTCCTGAGCCCCAGCTCACCCTTCTCGTTGAGGCAGGCGTGCTGGTAGGTGGAGTGCAGCGCGCGGCCGAAGAGCTCGAAGTCCGTGCCCTGCTGGACGGTGATCTCTCCGTCCGTGGCGACGTAGTAGCGGTCCGTCATGGCGTTCTTCGCCCACAGGCCGGCGGCTACGACGGCGATGAGGACGACGAGGATGGACGAGACCACGATCCAGCCGAGTTTGCCCCGTGGGGCAGGCTCCGAATCCTCGGAGCCCCCCTCACCGTCCTTATCGCCGACATGCGCCATGGTCTGTGCGGTGGTCGACGGGACGGCGCGGTTAAGCTTCGCCGCCCGCGAGGCTGCGGAATCCGGATGCGTGGGCTCCGGCAGCTCGCCGGCGATAGCGCCCACGAGGTGCGGGGACGAAGCTTCGCTGGAGCCCTCCACGACCTCGGCGATAACGACCGTCACGTTGTCCGGGCCGCCGGAACGCAGCGCGAGCTCGACGAGCATCTGTGCGGCATCCTCCACGCTGCCCTGCTTGAGGGCGGACTCGATGGTGGTCGCCGTGACGGGATCCGACAGGCCGTCGGAGCACAGGAGAAGGCGGTCGCCGACCTTGGCGTCGAGCATAAACAGCGTGGGCTCGACGTCGTGGCCGGTATACGCCTTCAAAATCAGGGACTTTTGCGGGTGCGACGAGACGTCCGCCGGGTCGAGCTTGCCCTGGTCCACGAGCGACTGGACGAAGGTGTCGTCCTTCGTAATCTGCTCGATCTTGCCGTCACGCAGACGGTAGCCACGGGAGTCACCCACGTGGATGACGCCGAACTCGGAGCCGTTGAACATGAGCGCGCTGAGCGTCGTACCCATGCCCTCGGTCTCTGGGTGCTCGTCGACGTGGCGCTTGATGTCCACGTTCGCATCGCGGGCGCTTGCGGCCAGGATCGACAGCATGTCGTTGTCGCCCGGGTCCTTATCAATCCGCTCGAGGCGCGTGATCATGAGCTGCGAGGCGACCTCGCCGGCCGCGTGGCCGCCCATGCCGTCCGCGAGTGCGAGCAGCCACGTGCCGCCGTATGCGGAGTCCTCGTTATTGCCGCGGACGAGGCCGCGGTCGGAGAGGGCCGTTACTTTGAGTTTCATGGCATCAGCCTTACTGTGGTTCGACCCATCTTGATATCCGTGCCCACGCCCACGCGTTCGGGCTGGTCAATGCGCACGCCGTTGACGAACGTGCCATTGCGGGACTCCAAATCTTCCACGAACCAGTCGGAGCCGCGGCGGAAAAGCCGCGAATGCCGTGCGGACGAGTAATCATCGCCCGTCACGAAGTCGCACTCGTTGGCGCGGCCCAGCACCAGGTCCTCGAGCGTGCCTAGCGCCATGTGGGAGCCCTGCAGCGGGCCCTCCACGATGGAGATCTGGTGCGCCGCCTCCTTGCGGTGCGGCGTGCGCGCCGGGCTTGCCGATGCCGTCACGGCCGCCGCCTTGTTTGCGTCACGGCGCATGGCATTGAGGGCTACCAGGATAAAAATCCATAGCAGCGCCAGGATTGCGATGCGCAGTCCGAGCAATACAACGGAGGACACGTGGTGCCGCCTTCCTGGAAGTTGAAGAAAATCTAGTTATCGAGACCCGTGATACGGACCTCGATGTGCGAATGCCCCATAGTAATCACATCGCCGTCAGCGAGAAGCCAGTTTTCAATGGGGGTGTCGTTGACGGTCGTGCCGTTCGTCGACTGCAGATCGACGAGCACCGCGTCCTGGCCGTTCCACGTGATTTCCGCGTGCTGACGGGAGACACCGGTATCGGGCAGGCGCAGGTCCGCGTCCGTGGAGCGGCCGATAATATTCGAGCCCTCGTGCACTTGGTACGTGCGCGAGGAGCCGTCCTGCAGCAGCAGGTTGACGCTCGGGCCGCTGCCGGGATTGTCCGGCATGCGCGCGGCACGGAATGCCGTGGTTGCGGCTTCGGGATTGTTGTACTGATCAGTCATCTCGTCCTCCTGAGAGTCGCCCTCCTGCGGGGTGGGCTCGTGGAAAATGGCGTCGTAACCGGTTTCCTCGCCCGGCTCGTGGTCAATAAAAGAAGACACGCGCAGCTGTCCCGTGCGCAGTCCCGACTCCTCCGCGATGCGGACGATGACGGGTCCGGCGAGCGCCCAGCCTTTGTTGCGCATGAAGCGCCCCAGCTGGTCCGCCAAGAGCTCGGGAAGGTCAGCGTCGCGCGACAAGTTCTCAATATCCTTGGAGCTCACCGCGACGGTGACCACGTTGGGTCCGTAGAGCAACCCGTCGTCGCCGCGCGTGAGATTGTCCTGGGCTTCCTGCTTGAGGAGCTCCTCGATCTCTGCGGGAACGACGCGGCCGCCAAAGACGAACGCCATGCCGTTGTCGAGTCCGCGCTGCATGGCGGAGTCAAGCTTTGCGAGCCTGCCCATGATTCCCATTGGCGCGGACCTCCTTTACCACTGTGACTTGTAATGGATTATCAAATAACGTGCCTAAGTATAGGGGCAATGGGCAGATCCAACGAAGAACCGTGCGGACACGCTGGGGATTTTTGGGTTTGTGCCTGCGGATTTGTTAAAAACACTGACCCCCGTGCTATCTTTATTTAGTCGCCAAGACATATCAAAACCCTGCCCGGGTGGCGGAATTGGCAGACGCGCTGGCTTCAGGTGCCAGTGTCCTTATAGGACGTGCGGGTTCAAGTCCCGCCCCGGGCACAGTGAGCAGTTGAACAAACTGCACCACTGGAAGTAACAAACTCGAAAGGGTATGTTACCTCCGGTTTCTTTCGTTTTCCGGTTTTTAAGGGCCGAGGATTGCACGTGTGAGGATTTAGGGTGTGAATCCCACTGTCGTGGGTTTGATGGAGTAGTCGATGTTGCGGAAGCCATAGCATGAGTTGTTTTCCGCGGAGCATGGGATTAACGCTTATCTAGTGGACGGGGCAAATGTCCTAGTCGAAACCCGAAACGCGGTATTGTCACCTAGTCTCGCGTCCGCTGTTTTGGAAGCATGCCGAATGATGGGGGGTATCTCGTCCCCAAAGCAGGGACAGCGCGCCCAGACAATGATCCTATTGCTATGGAATACGTGCGTCGTTTTATAGGCGCTCAAGAGCTAATCCGGAAAGCAAACCGTTGGTGTTTTTGGATGGCGGGGGACGACTTTTCCCCTTCCGACATATCCAAATCAGTGACCCTCAAAGAAGCCGTCACAGCAGTCCAACAGCATAGAAATAGGAGCACTCGCGCAGCGGCAAAGAAGCTTGCTGATACGCCACACTTGTTCGGCGAGATACGCCAACCTGCCACAGATTATGTAGCTATTCCTCGCCACGTTAGTGAAACCCGCAAATACTGGACTGCTCAAATCAACCCTCCCTCAGTAATCTGCGGCGATGCCAACATGCTGGTATCTGACCCAGACGGGCTTCAATTCGGCTTCATTTCTTCATCGATGTTCATCATTTGGCAAAGAACTGTAGGCGGAAGAATCAAATCGGATTATCGTTTCTCCAGCACCCTGACGTGGAATACATTCCCTGTCCCAGAACTCGATGAAGCTACTTAGAAGCGCATCATCAAGGCTGGGCAGAAAGTCCTCGATGCGCGGGCATTACATCCAGAGCGCTCGCTAGCTGAGCACTATAACCCGCTGGCCATGGCACCACAACTGGTGAAGGCGCATGACGTGCTCGACCGGAAAGTGGATAAAGCAATGGGAGCGCCTCGCAAGCTCACTTCGGAGCGCCAACGCCTAGAGATTCTGTTCGCCAACTATGCGCGGCTTATAAGAGGTTAATTATCTAGTTTGACGGGGATTTAAATGAGACGCTTGGGGGTTTATACATAGATAGCGATAGGCAATACGGTGATTGAAGGTCCTTCTACACTTGTCTTCAGTAGAAATCGAGTACCATCGCACCCAGCCCGTCAATACGGGGTAGTAGAAGAAGCGGAACTAAACCCAGGACGCTTCAGAGGAACAGGGAACCGTATGGCGCTGAGCGTGTTTTCGAACATCGGTTTGTACATGTCGGGTGGGTGAATAAACCTGTGTTGCATGACTGGATCAGGTGTTCGGAAGCTCGGTAGGGTGCTGTTGCAAAGTTGGGGCAGTAGGAAGA
>NZ_KV796457.1:0-6387 GCF_001809185.1 Corynebacterium sp. HMSC072G08 | reverse complement strand
GTAGCGGACACACATTTTGCTACTTAGCCCCGCCTTCGAGAAGCTCGGGCTGGTTTAAGATCCAAAAAATCCCGACTCTAAAAGAGCCGGGATTTCCTTTGGCGGAGGATAGGGGATTTGAACCCCTGAGGGATGTGACTCCCGCACGCGTTCCAGGCGTGTGACATAGGCCGCTAGTCGAATCCTCCGCTGAGAAACATTATCAGGCCGTAGCAATCACGCAAAATCGCCAGCTCAGGCGAAGCTTTGGGGAGGGGAGGCTGCGGTGGGGTGGAGGGGGCATCGGAAGGTTGGGGCAACCTAGTTTGGAACGGACGCGGGGCAGCGGTTAAAGTAGGCAGCAGGATTCCGCGTGGCGTTTATCCTCTGAACTCCCCCAGGGCAGGAATGCAGCAAGGGTCAGGAGGCTCTGGCGGGTGCGCGGGGTCCGTTAATCGTTTTTCGGGGCGGGGAGTCGGCTACACTGTGTGCGGCATAGCAATTTGTTCATCACGTTAGGGAAGGCCACCATGTCGCTGCTATCACTCGATGCTGATCAGCTCAAGGAACTCGCTGAGCGCATCCGCAAGGACTACGCGGAGCTCAAGGCCAAGGGCCTGCAGCTCAACCTCACGCGCGGCAAGCCCTCCAAGGCACAGTCGGACCTGGCTAATGACCTGCTGTCCCTGCCGGGTGAGGACAACTACACCGACGCGGCGGGCAACGACCTGCGCAACTACGGCAACCTCGACGGCATCCGCGAGGTTCGCGAGCTGTGGGGCAAGCTGCTGGGCATCCCGGCGGAGAACCTCGTCGCGGCGGATAGCTCCTCGCTCAACATCATGTTCGACCTCATCTCGTTCGCGCACACGTGGGGCACGAACGACTCCGAGCGCCCGTGGGGCCAGGAGGACAAGGTTAAGTGGATTTGCCCGGTGCCGGGCTACGACCGCCACTTCGCGATCACCGAGAAGTTCGGCTACGAGCTCATCACCGTGCCTATGCTTGAGGACGGCCCGGACATGGGCGCTATCCGCGAGCTCGTCCAGGACCCACAGGTTAAGGGCATGTGGACGGTGCCGATGTTCTCCAATCCGACGGGCGTGACCATCTCGGAAGAGATCGCTCGCGAGCTCGCTTCTCTGGAGACCGCCGCCCCGGACTTCCGCGTCGTGTGGGACAACGCGTACGCGGTCCACACGCTCACCGAGGATTTCCCGCAGATTCTGCCCATCCTCGACTACGCGCGCGAGGCTGGCAACCCGAACCGTTTCTGGGTGATGTCCTCGACGTCGAAGATCACCTTCGCCGGCGCGGGCGTCGCGTTCTTCGCGTCCTCGCTGGAGAACCTCGAGTGGTACCGCTCGTTTGCGGGCATCCGCGGCATTGGCCCGAACAAGATTAACCAGCTCGCGCACTACGAGTTCTTCGGCTCGGCTGAGGGCGTGCGTTCGGTCATGCGCCGTCACGCAGCGCTCCTCGCGCCTAAGTTCGACGCGGTCCTGCGCATCCTCTCCGAGCGTCTCGGCGAGTACGAGGTCGCGCGCTGGACCGAGCCGAAGGGCGGCTACTTCATCTCGCTGGACGTCATCGACGGCACGGCGACGCGCGTGTGGGAGCTCGCCAAGGATGCCGGCATCGTGCTCACCAAGGCCGGCTCCGCGTACCCGCACGGCGAGGACCCCAACGACCGCAACATCCGCTTGGCGCCGTCCCTGCCGCCGCTGGCCGAGGTCGAGACGGCCATGGATGGCGTGGCCACCTGCGTCCTGCTCGCGGCGCTGGAGAAGCTCGGGGCGTAAATGAACGCCGCGGAGACCCAAGCCTGGTTGGCTAATATCATTCCGGCGCAGTTGCGCTTTGAGAATGACTTGGCCTACGCGTCGCTGGACAATGACGAGAACCTCGTCGCCACGACCCGCTTCGCGGAGGTCTCCACGGGGCTTTCCGCGGAGGGCATGGACGTGCGCGCGGAGATTCTCACCGTCGCCCGCGCCCCCTTGTCCTCCCTCGCCGCTCTTATCACGGAAGCCACTGAGCTTCTCGATGCCGCCCGCGTCATCCCCGCCCAGCCGGGCACCCTCCTGCCCAAGCTGGGCCCGGGTCGCCACGGCGTCCTCGTTGCTCCTTGGCTCTGGGGCGGGCCCACGCCACAGGTCAAGCTGGATGGCCGCTGGACGCTCATGCTTCAGCTCGTGGCGCTCACGGATTCCGAGTACGCCTATGCCGTCGAGGAAGGCGTGCCAGCGCTCCAGGACGCCGTCGCTGAGTCTGAGATCGACCTCCTCGACTGGTCGCGTTTCGAGTCTTAACCCCGCGTCTTTCCTGGCGCCTTTCTGGTCGCCGCCCGGCTTTGCCCGCGCGCGCTAGACGGTAGACTGTGCAATCGTGGCTCTTTACCGGAAATATCGTCCAGCAACCTTCGCCGAGGTGGTAGGCCAAGAGCAGGTCACCCGGCCCTTGTCCACCGCGCTCGACGCGGGGCGTATTAATCACGCCTACCTGTTTTCCGGCCCGCGCGGCTGTGGCAAGACCTCCTCCGCGCGCATCATGGCCCGCTCGCTCAACTGCGAGCAAGGCCCCACCTCGACGCCCTGCGGCGTGTGCGATTCCTGCGTCTCGCTCGCCCCCGGCGGCCCCGGCAATCTGGACGTCACGGAGCTCGACGCCGCTTCGCATAACGGCGTGGACGACATGCGCGATCTGCGCGACCGCGCCTACTTCGCGCCTGCCGAGTCGCGCTACCGCATCTTCATCATCGACGAGGCCCACATGATTTCGAATGCGGGCTTCAACGCGCTGCTCAAGGTCGTCGAGGAGCCGCCGGAGCACGTCATCTTCATCTTCGCCACCACCGAGCTGGAGAAGATGCTGCCCACCATCCGTTCGCGCACGCACAACTACCCGTTCCGCCTGCTCACCCCGTCCGCGATGAAGGGCCTGCTCCAGCGCACTGTCGCCGCTGAGGGTGTCACGGTCGAAGATTCCGTCTACCCCATGGTCATCTCCGCGGGCGGCGGTTCCCCGCGCGATACCCTGTCCATCCTCGACCAGCTCCTCGCCGGTGCTGGCCCCGATGGCCTCACCTACGATCTCGCGCGCCCGCTCCTCGGCATCACGGACATTTCGGTCATCGACGACGCCGTCGCCGCCCTCGCCGCCGGTGACAAGGCCGCGTTCTTCCAGCTTATCGATGCCGTCGTCGAAAGCGGCGAGGAACCCCGCCGCTTCGCTACCGACCTGCTCGACCGCCTCCGCGACTTGCTTGTGCTCCAAGCCGTGCCCGATGCCGTCGCCGCCGGCCTCGTCGCCGTGCCCGAGGATCGCGCCGAGGCCATGACCAACGAGGCCGCCGCCTTCTCCAACGCGCAGCTGGCCCACCTCGCCTCCGCGCTCAACGAGGAGCTGCCCAAGCTCCGTGGCGCCAGCTCCCCGCGCCTGCTCCTGGAAATCATGGGCGCGCGCTTGCTGTCCGCCCCGGCCCCCGCCGCTGCCCCCGGCCCTTCCGGCGCCACGGCTGGCGTTCCCGCGGCATCCGCCGCCGCCTCGGCCGCTGGCCCCGGCGCCCCCGCGGCCTCCGTGCCGTCTGCCACCGCCGGCGCGCAGACCGGCGCCCAGGCCGGTGCCGCGCTCCTCGCCGCTCGCCGCGCCGCCTCGGCCGCGGCCGCCACTCCGCCGGCCCAGCCCGCGCCCCAACAGCCTGCCCAACAACAGCCCGCGCAGCGACAGGAACAACAGCAACCCACGCAGCCGCAACAGCCCGCCCCGCGCCAGGAGCAGCAGCCAGAGCAATCCCAGCAGCCTACGCAGCAGCGACAGGAGCAGCCTCAGCCAGCTCAGCTTGCCGCGCCGCAGCCGGAGCAGCCCGAGCAGACCCAGCCCGCGGCCGAGACTCCGCAGCAGCAGACCGCCCCGGGCCCCGAGCTTCTCGAGCAGATTCGCGCCTCGTGGGCCGAGCTGCGTGCCGCGATTGGCCAGCGCAACAAGGTCGCCGAGATCATGCTCACCGAGGCGCGTGTCCTCGGCCTGCGCGATGAGACGCTCATCCTTGGCCACACGACCGGGGCGCTTGCGCACCGCATCAACGATGAGGCGAAGAACAAAGACATCGCCGCCGTCCTCGCGGAGAAGACGGGCACGACGCTGAAGGTCGAGTGCATCGTCGGCACCTCGCCCGAGGCCGCCGGCCTCCCGCCGCTCGCGCAGCCGCGCCAGGCGTGGAACCCCAATCAGCCCGCCCGTGAGACGGACGACAAGGAGGCAGAGAGTCCTAACGAGCCCCAGCCTTCCGATGCCCCCTCCACCCCCGCGCCGACGTCGGCATCGGGCTGGGGCGCCCCACGCCCCATCGGCGAGGAAGCTGAGTCGGCTGAGCCGGCCCAGGAGTCTGCGCCCCAGGAGTCGGCTGAGTCATCCCCGCAGCCGACCGCCCGTGAGGGCTGGGGCTCGCCGCGACCGATCGGCGAGGAAGCACAGCCTGCCCAGCAGGAGACGCACCATCACCTGCCGCCGCGTCCCGACCCGACGCCGCACCTGCGCCGTGAGGAGGCCGCCGAGGCACATCCTCAGCAGCCAATGCCGTCATCAGCGCCCGCGTCGCAGCAACAGCCGCAGGACGACAAGCCCGATTGGCGCAGTCGCATCGCGCAGGCCGCGGAGTCCAAGCGCCAGGCCTACGAGGAGTGGAACAAGCACACGCCGTCGTTTAGCGACGGCGTGCCGCTGCCGCCGGACCCGGGCCCGGAGGAAGACTTCGCACCGCCGGAGTTCCTGCCGCCAGACCCCGAGGCCGGCCAGGCGCCTCCGCGTCCCGACATGCAGCAGCTGCAGCAGTCGGCGCCGCAGAACGCCGCCCCGGCGCAGCAGCAGGCCCAGCCAGCTCAACCGGCCCAGACTTCCCAGCCTGCACAGAACACGCAGCCTGCTCGGCCTGCCCCACAGCAGCCGCAGCGCATGCTGCAACGACCGGCTGCAACGCAGCCGGAGTCCGCGGCGAGCGCGGCGCAGGCGCGCATGGCGGCGGCGAGGGCTCAGGCGACTGGAGGCGTGGGGGCATCGGCAAGCGAGGCAGCGCCTGGGGCGCCGGTGGACCGCGACGAGGAAGAACGCATGATGGCCGAAGAAGCCCGTACCGCGGGCCAGCATGACCACCGCACCGCGATGGAAGTCGCCGTCGAGTTGCTCGAGCAAGAGCTCGGCGCGCGGCGGGCCTGACGGGTACACTGGTTCGAAGTAAAATTCACCCTACGAAAGGCACTACGATGACCACCCCGGATCCGCAGCAGCAGGGCTTCGACATGCAGGAACTCATTAACCAGGCGTCCCGCGTGCAGGCCGAGCTGGCGAAGGCGCAGGAGGAGATCCTGGCCACCAACGTCACCGGTACCGCCGGCAACGGCCTCGTCTCCATCACCATGACTGGCGGCGCGGAGCTCGTCGACCTGCAGATTGACAAGTCCATCGTGGACCCAGAGGACGTCGACACGCTCAAGGACCTCATCATCGGTGCTTACAAGGAAGCACACGCGGCAGCCGGTAGGCTGGCACAGGAGAAGATTGGCCCGCTGTCGCAGGGCATGGGCCAGTCGCAGCAGAACTATGACGGTCCGAACTTCGGTGACGTCTTCGGCCAGCAGTAAACTTGGCCCCTGAAAGCCGCGGTTCTGCCGCGGCTTTTGTGCGTTTTATATAAGGAGTTTGCGTGTTCGAAGGACCGCTGCAGGACCTCATCGATGAGTTTTCGCGTCTGCCGGGAGTGGGGCCGAAGTCGGCGCAGCGTATCGCGTTCCACGTGCTGCACATGGAACCGGAGGACATCACGCGTTTGCAGGACGCGCTGGGGGCGGTGCGCGACGGTGTGACGTTCTGCCGTATTTGCTGCAATATCTCGCGCGAGGACGTGTGCCGGATTTGTATCAACTCGCAGCGTGACGCGTCGACGATTTGCGTGGTGGAGGAACCCAAGGACATCCAGGTCATCGAGCGCACGGGTGAGTACAACGGGCGTTATCACGTGCTGGGCGGGGCGCTTGACCCGCTGGCGAATATCGGGCCGAAGAACTTGAACATCGCGCAGCTGCTCCAGCGAATTGGCGGGGTGCTCGAGGACCGCGAGCTCGCGGATTCCACGCCGGAGCACCCGCTTTACGATGCCGCCCCCGACATCAAGGAGGTCATCCTCGCCACCGATCCCAATACGGAGGGCGAGGCGACGGCGTCCTACCTCGTGCGGTTGCTGCGGGACTTCCCGGATTTGAAGATCACGCGACTAGCGTCGGGTATGCCGTTGGGCGGGGACTTGGAGTTTGTGGATGAGTTGACGTTGTCGCGTGCGCTGTCGGGGCGTCTGGCTGTGCGTTAGTTTTGGGGGCCTGTCCGCGTGCGCGCGACAGAGTACCGGATTCCTGG
>NZ_KV796456.1:0-310 GCF_001809185.1 Corynebacterium sp. HMSC072G08 | reverse complement strand
ATTATGGGGGAGCTGGCCAGCCTGTTGGCCCGGGGGCTCGACATCGTTGACGAGGTACGCGGCTTGACCGAGTCGGAGATTATCGCCATGGGTATTCCCGACACGCTTGCCAAGGACGTCGTTGCGACTGCCGCGCCGTTTACCGAGACGAATTCTTTTCAAGACAAACGCCGCCAGACGCGCGCCGCGGCGAAGAAACACAACCTACTCACGCTTATCGCGGTGGAGAAACAAGCCCAACGGCTGAAGAAAGAACACCAGCGCTGGGACTTACGTCTCGAGGCGTTGAAGAAGACCGGCGATACGAAGC
>NZ_KV796455.1:0-761 GCF_001809185.1 Corynebacterium sp. HMSC072G08 | reverse complement strand
AAATCAATGCACTCTAAAACCGGAAGAGCCCCGTTAGCGCCAGTGCGGTGGCGCAGAGGGTGGTGCTGGCACATAGTTTTTCCGTCGCATTTCTATGGTGTGTACTGCGGATTTGGTGGAATGTAGACGCGTCGTTTACTCTTATGAAGTCCGCAGCGAGCCTCGCTTACTGCACAGACCGCGCCCCGTTCGTCTAGCGGCCTAGGACGCTGGCCTCTCACGCCGGTAACACGGGTTCAAATCCCGTACGGGGTACAACGTGGCGGTTTCACGGTTCTGACCTGCAGAGTTCACGAAACCGACAAACGCCAAACGAAATCCCGATTCTCGTTACTGAGAATCGGGGTTTTGCTTGTTTTACTCGATCCCTGGTGCTTAAAAGCAGCAGGGATAGAGTGAAATTTCGGCTAAACGGGCAGTGGCCCACGACCTGTAGACCACGGCCTACATGGGCAGTGGTCTTTGTTGGTCTTTAGGCAGCAGCCGGGGGAGCCTGGGGTGCGACGTTGCCGAACGTGTTCCAGTCAGAGACTCGCTTACACGGTTGAGTTGGAACCGGGTCGCTGGGGTTTGTATTCAAGTCGAATACGACTCGGTGAAGGAACTTCTGAATCAGGTGAATGTTGACACCCACGATGCCCAAAGCGGTTACGAGGGTCGCGTTAGCGAACCCACGAACGAGACGGCGAGTCTTGTCGCCCAATCCCATGCGACCATTCTTGAGAAGGGTGAAGTGCCCCAGGTTTTGTTCCGTTTGAGTA
>NZ_KV796454.1:0-590 GCF_001809185.1 Corynebacterium sp. HMSC072G08 | reverse complement strand
GCCCGCATGGCCTCACTGCCCAAGCTCGCCGCCCATCATGAGCGCGGCTGGTATCTCGATGACAACCGTCTCGTGGTGATTGGCCAGATGCTCATCGGCGTCGACGACCATCTGTTTCATCTCATCGATGACGCACTCGTGCGGTTGTTTACCCCAACCCGGAAGAATCAAGTGTTGCCGGATACTGCACGTGTGCGCAAGGTCATCCGCGAAATCTTGTACCAGTACTACGACCTCACGCGCGATACCCCGGAGGACTGTGAGGACGACGGCACGCGCTACCGCATGGACCACCGCGGCCAGAACTCATTCCTTAACGTGCGGATGGATGGGGTCGACGCCGAGGCTATCCATGAGCACATCCGCAAGTACGCCAACGCCAATAATTGCTCGTTTACCAAGGCCATGGTCGACCTCATCCTGAACGGCTCGAAGACAACCGTGGTGGTCAACGTGTTCAAGCCGGAAGGTGAATCCATGGCGTATCTTCCCGAACACGGTGTGGTCACGTTGGACAACACGGACTTGGAGATTATTGAACGCCAGCTCGGGCCTGACCGCGTGGAAGGCTATGTGCCCACCGCGGCACA
>NZ_KV796453.1:5498-5872 GCF_001809185.1 Corynebacterium sp. HMSC072G08 | reverse complement strand
AACCGGGGCGCCAGTTTATTGGTGCTGTTGCACAGTTGGGGCAGTAGGAAGAGTGACGTGAAATAGTCACAGCCATGGGTATCTTCTCCGGTCGTCATTTCCCCCGTGACATCATTCTATGGGCAGTGCGGTGGTACTGCCGCTACGGGGTGAGCTACCGCGATCTGGAGGAAATGATGACTTCAGCGGGGCGTGCCGGTCGATCACACCACGATCTACCGCTGGGTCCAGAAATACGCCCCTGAGCTGGACAAGCAAACACGGTGGTACCGGCAGGTACCTGACTGCCAGGCCAGTTCCTGGCGGGTCGATGAGACCTATATCCGAGTCGGCGGCAGGTGATGCTACCTCTATCGGGCGATCACCGCCGGTGG
>NZ_KV796453.1:300-5398 GCF_001809185.1 Corynebacterium sp. HMSC072G08 | reverse complement strand
TCTATCGGGCGATCACCGCCGGTGGCCAGACCGGTATAGGATAGTCGCTTTATAGGTCCATGCTGATTCGCGCTCTGGGGTACACCCTAAACCTACAGTCGATTACTTTCTTTTAAAGCTGTAGTGGAAAGCCCTTTTTTAAATTTCCGTACATCTGTAGTGTTAAGCCATTAGCTTTGAACTACAGATAGGGCGTGAAGATGGAAAATGTCTCGGGTCAACGTGTCGGATATGTCCGAGTCTCTTCTTTAGACCAATCTTCTAAACGGCAAACTGAGGCACTTCTTGCCTCCGGCAAGGTTGACCGGTTTTTTGAGGATAAGATTTCTGGACGCAGTAGGGCAGAGCGTCCCGCTCTCAATGAGTGCATTAAGTATCTCCGCGACGGTGATGAGTTGGTTGTTTCTTCAATCGACCGATTGGCGCGTTCACTGATTGATCTTCGTACGCTTGTTGATGAGATTACGGCCAAAGGTGTAACTGTTTACTTCCTCCACGAGAATCTCCGCTTTACCCATGAGGGAGCGGATGCTCGCTCTAATCTAATGCTGAGCATCTTGGGGTCTTTTGCCGAATTTGAGAGGGCTATCATTCGTGAGCGCCAGGCGGAAGGCATTGCTTTGGCGCAAAAGGCCGGTAAGTATCGTGGCCGTAAACGTGCGCTGAGCACTGAGCAAATAGATGAGGCGCGCATTCGGATAGGGGCGGGGGAGTCAAAGGCGGCAGTCGCGCGCGAGCTTGGGATTGCGCGCACAACCCTCTATGCGGCGCTCAACCGTGATGGTTAGATACGATTTCTGAAATCGGTCATGCGGGTAATTTAAAGAAGTTATTTGTGACTGCTAATGACAAAAGGCCTGAGAATAATACTAGAACTGCTTGAACCCCTGGGTGGCTCTCAGTGCCAGGAAAAACTGTCAAGAAGGCAGCAGCTAATAGAAGGAAAATCCCCCATAACACCCCGCTCAAAGCACTTATAGTGCTTTCGTCAGAGCTTTCAAGTTCTGCGCTGCGTGCAGCAATGACTAAAATTGCCAGACCGGTGAAGACATAGCCGCCGATTATGGCCCACCAAAACCAGTTCATTACATCTGTAACACCACTTCCATCACGAAAAAGAAAAAAGAAATTTGATTCGCGGGTGGTAGCTAGAATCGCAAAGGTTGCCAAGACTGCGGGAAACGTCGAAACACAAAATTTATAGATACCACGCGCCCTTCTGCTGATTTTCTGACTCTCTTTTTGCTCACCCCGGGGAGATTTATTTGATTCCTCGTCTTCACTGTCCGGGGTTCTGGCGGTCGCACTGTTACTTCCCGAACTGATGACAAAGAATCCGAGAATTACTAGCAATGAACCAACGATTAATCTGAGTCCGGAAGATTTGCTCTCCCCAGGCTGGCCATTCGAGTATGCAGATGTCATGTTTCTATTGTGCCGACTGGTTAGCGGGCTGCAATCAAGTATTCATGGATTAAGGTCGCCAGAGTGCCCCACCCCCATATGGGGCTAGGTGGATAGTTTTGTGCAATGACCAGCGTATTTGTGGGAAAACATTTGGCAAATCATGGCTTTGGCGATGCTCTCAACGCCTTTTTCGGCGAGATGTGCACACCTCGTTGCGACACTTGTTTTATGAGTATTTTGGTCGGTATTTCACTTTTCATGGCTATTGTTTCGGCACTGATAGTCTTTGCAATAGAGTTCACAAGTTATCCGTCTGCTCACGGGAGCCTATGAATCAGCTCATTCTTGTAGGAGCCGTTGACGTTCTCAGCCAAAGCATTGTCATAGGAGTCGCCCACCGTCCCAGTCGACGCTGAGATCCCGTATAACTGTATTCCCGGGTGTGCGCGGCCTAGGCGGAGTAAAAGAAAAGCACCCCAGAGGGGTGCTAATCAGTACTTATTTAAAAAGGAAGCTTTAGGCCAGGGATGAGACCAGAGTATGCAGCTCCACCAAGAGCCGCCAGGAGCGCCACGATAGCCGCAATAACTCCTCCGATAATGCCGGAATTAGAAGAGCTTCCAGAGCTTGTCTTTGATGCATCACTCGGTTTGGGCGTGGGTGCCTGGGGAGTCGGCTCAGACGTGGGGGTCTGGGTAGTTGGCTCTGACGTGGGAGCTGATTCTGCATAGAATTCTGCAGTAGCAATCTCGGAACTATTGTCCGAGTAGGTCACTTTGTAAGTGATTGTTCCAGTCTCGGCCTTGGGAGCCAAGATGTTAAGCCCCGCCCCTTTGGGAGAGACATTCCAACCAGCGGGGGAGTCAACAACTTTAATTTGTGCCGTAGAAGGAGTGTCCTCAAGCTTTATGAGAGCTTCTTTTCCTACGACAAGTCCAGAAGAAGCAGCATACGGTTGGTACTGGAATTTCTCGGCGGGATGAACTGTAAAGGTATGGGTTACGACCTCTGAAGAGCCATCGGGATACTCTACGAGGAATTTAACAGTATTAGATTCCGTTTCTTTGAGGTTGCGGGAGCGTGGAAAGAGCTGAAGCCAAATCCTATCCGTGCCGTAGACCTCTACGTAGAGCTTACCGTTAGAATTTCCGCTCAAAAAGTTCTTGTCGAGGATAGTGAGTTTTGCGCCTTCGGGGAGTCCTGAATAAGGAACTCTTTCAGAGTTTTGGAGAGTTCCAAAGGGGGTTCCGGGTTCTTCAAAGCTGACTTGATATTGATCAGCCATAGTCGGAGAAGCTGCAGTTTGAGCCGACGCAGTAGGAACCAGAATACTTTGAACAGAAGCGACAGACAGGCAGCACATAGCAGCCACAAGAGCCCGTTTTTTCATATGAGACCCCTTGAGAAAGAGATGATTGATGGACGGAAAGTACTTTACCGTGAAGCGTTGTGTGACGGTGAAGAACCGGTAAATATTCATACGATGAGATGGAGTTTTACCCTTTCAATCCCTAGACTTCCGCTCCCCTTTGCGGAGGCTAAAGAGAGCGTCGAAGCTCTCTTTTTCTCACACATCTTTTCGAGCTGACCACTGGTTTGTCGTAGGCATAAGGCATGATTAAGTCAAGTAGTAATCTTCATCAGCTGAATAGAATGGAAATCAGAACTTCACAGAATGATGTCACGGGGAAATGACGACCGGAGAAGATACCCATGGCTGTGACTATTTCACGTCGCTCTTCCTACTGCCCCAACTTTGCAACAGCACCGATTCGAGGAATTGACCTTGATGGGATCAGTCAAGGTGCGCACCCCTACCCCACGCTCCTGAAGGTCATGGATCAGGTTGAGAGTGTCACGGACGGTGCGGCCCAGCCGGTCGAGGGTGTGGACGACAATGACATCTCCCGCGCGGGCTTGCTGGAGTCCGGGCCGATTCGTGGTGGATCCGGATTTCTTGTCGACGTAGATGTATTTATCCGCAACATCTTCGTTACGGAGTGCGTCGATCTGACGGTCGAGGTCTTGTTTTGCGGTGGAAACCCGGGCGTTACCAATATCCATGACCCACAGCGTGCCGGAAGTCTATTCTGCAGCAGGTTTTGCGAGTCAATTCGTTGGAATAGCTTGTGGAACAGTCCTCTCCTGGGGCTGTGTATTTTCAATTGGTTTCATTAAGGGTGTCTCACTTCCTTGGAAGTGGGACACCCTGATCGGTACGTGGGCCGCCACTGGCCTGGGCCGGAAGCTGCCGGCAATAGCCCTCACCTTTAAATCACGTCGGGAACACCGCCAACTAGGCGGCCGCTTCCTTCCTGCGCAGTGAAGGCCTCAGCCTGAAAGTGCAGACGACCTCTAGCAACAACGCCATCCCATGTTGAAGTTAGTTCAGCAACAACTGTATAGTTCAGCACATGCTGACTATTGCTTCTCGACTAGACGTGATGAACCGGTTGGGTCGGGCCATGGCGGATCCGACTCGTTCCCGCATTCTCCTGGCGCTGCTGGAGGGACCGGCCTACCCGGCCGCTCTCGCCCAGGATCTGGAACTGACGCGCTCGAACGTGTCGAACCATCTCGCTTGCCTGAGGGACTGCGGAATTGTTGTCGCCGAACCGCAGGGGCGACAGACCCGCTACGAGATCGTTGATGCTCATCTGGCGCAGGCGTTGAACGCGTTGCTGGATACCACCCTGGCCGTCGATGACAACGTCGAATGCATCGACGCCGGATGCGCCGTACCTGGGTGTGTCACTGGACAGGAGAGTGCGTAGTGGTAACCGGTCTACTGTCGGCGATTGGTCTGTTTATCGCCACCAATATCGACGACATCATTGTGCTCTCGCTGTTTTTTGCCCGCGGGGCGGGGCAAAAAGGGACCACGCTTCGGATTCTGGCTGGGCAGTACCTCGGCTTCATGGGCATCCTCGCGGCCGCAGTCCTGGTCATGCTGGGGGCAGGAGCATTCCTACCTGCTGAGGCGATCCCGTACTTCGGACTAATTCCCCTGGCCCTGGGACTATGGGCGGCCTGGCAGGCTTGGCGAAGCGATGATGACGACGATGATGATGCGAAGATCGCCGGGAAAAAGGTGGGTGTGATGACCGTCGCCGGTGTGACGTTTGCCAACGGTGGCGACAATATCGGCGTCTACGTTCCGGTCTTCCTCAACGTGGACACTGCCGACGTCATCATCTACTGCATCGTTTTCCTCGTCCTGGTGGCAGGCCTGGTCCTGCTGGCAAAGTTCGTGGCCACCCGCCCGCCCATCGCAGAAGTCCTTGAGCGCTGGGAGCACGTGCTGTTCCCGATCGTCCTGATCGGCCTGGGCATCTTCATCCTCATCAGCGGCGGCGCCTTCGGCCTCTAATAAGCCCATCCCGAGTGAACTGACCCCCATTTTCTGGACTGGGTTAATTCTAAATGGTTAGGGTCTTTGCGGGGGCCTGGTTCCGATACTGCATCGGGGCCAGGCCCTTGAATCGTTCTTGGAGGGTGCTGTTGCAAAGTTGGGCGGAGAGCAGCGAAGACTCAGTTTCTCATCCCCTGATGACCGCTGCGTGTGGGCGTTGTTAGGCCGTCTCGAAGACTCGATTGACGATCACCGCGTCCGGGTTCGGTTGCCCGTGAGGGCAAACATCGTGCCTTGCCCTTTCCGTAATGAGTGCATCGCTTCCATCCCTTTCAACGT
>NZ_KV796453.1:0-200 GCF_001809185.1 Corynebacterium sp. HMSC072G08 | reverse complement strand
GAGTGCATCGCTTCCATCCCTTTCAACGTCCGATGTGCAGATGTCCGGTTCTTAAACGCGCCTTTCGGCCCGAGGGTCCGCTTCAGTCGACCATGGTCGCCTTCCAGGATGTTGTTGAGGTATTTCACCTGCCGTTGTTCCACTGTTGGCGGGCCGATTCCCTCGGACTTCCACTCGGCGATTGCCCTGGCTAGGGAGGG